>JAGYHI010000014.1 GCA_018457335.1 Candidatus Altimarinota bacterium
AAAAAAACATATGCAAAATATTCTTGAAGTGCTTGGTTTGGAAGTTTCGAAAAAATGACCGATTCTTTTCGAGTGCTACGATATTTCACATACGCACGGACAGTTTACCTATGCTTCGCGCGTCGTCATAAAAAACGGAAAACCCGACACGAGCGCCTACAAAAAATACAAAATCAAGACCTTGGAAAAAAGGGAAATTGACGATTTTGCTTCGCATCGAGAGGTGATGTACCGCCGTGGACTCGAGGCTCGCGAGCAAGAAAATTTGCCTCATCTCATCATCATCGACGGTGGAAAATGACAACTCTCCCGCGCTCTCTCTGGACTCCGGCAGGGGTACAATGAGGCCGTGAAAAAAGAAGAAAATCAAAAAAGTCCCCCTGTGAGGGGGGATTTAGGGGGGATAATTTCCCGAGATAATTTCCCAATCTGCTCAATCGCAAAAAGAGAAGAAGAAATCTTTATTCCCAGTCAAAAAAATCCGATTCTTTTTGAAAAAGGCTCGCCAGAGTTGATGATACTCCAAAAAGCCCGCGACGAATCGCACCGATTTTCTATCACTGCCAATCGGTCGGCACGGACAAAGTCGATGAAAAAAAATATCCTCGAAGCCCTTCCATGAATCGGGCCAGCCACCCGAAAAAAACTCCTCAAAAAAGCCGGAAGTATTGAGGAAATATGAAAACTCCCAGAAAATGAACTTTTAAAAATTATCAATAAAAATCAATTGAAGGTTTTGAGGGAACATGGGGTGGTGTAGGGAGGCTTAAAAACTTTTGCAAAATATAAGAAGTTATGGTAAAATAGAAGTATTCATTATGATATAATATTCAAAATATGTTAAAACCCGATAATTTTTCATGAGGAAATGAAACTCTAACTTGAACAAATTTAAATACAAATTCAGTAAATCTAAATTCACAAAAATCAACTGAATGACAAGTATATAATTGAGAATTTTCATATCAGAAATACACGGACTCAATCCAAAATTATAAAGGAGAATATATTTTAAAAGATGGAGCAAAAATCCCTCATTGACAATGACTTGAAACCGCAACACTATCGGATGTGAGTATTACAGATGTTGGTAGATTTGAAAATTGATACTTTGTAGAATGAAAACGTGAAGTGATTTGATCTTGAAATCGCAAAATGGAAGCAGTATGAGAGTTTAAAGAATGAGAAGTTTATCCATATAATGGTACAACACAAGAAGTTCCCAATTATAAAAATATTGTTTTTGTAAAACAAAGATTTGAAAATTGAAATAAAATTGAAGGTGAAGCATTATTTGTAGATGGAATTGTGGTGGTGAATAATTTTTTAGAAAATTTTACTATAAAGTATAAAGATAGTTCAAAAGAAGAAATTTTATATGAGTGACCACTAGAAAGAGTACAATTAAAAAATAAAACAGAAGAGATGTCTGCTCGGTCTAAAAATATAAAGAGAGTATTGGAAGAATTGGCTATAAATGCAAGCGATGGAAGTTTTTCGAATATTCCACAGCACACCAGAGAAGCAATTATTCTTTTGGAAGATATGAATAGACATATTGATGAAATTGTAGATATGGATAGAGATACGGTGTGACAATTTCTAAGAAGAATTGAGGAAGTGCGTGATTATTTTTATTTCCAAAGAGAAAAAAATAACCTTGTTTCTCTTCGAGAAATTAATGTTTTAGCAGATGAATTAGATGAGTTTATTGTATTTCTAAAAAAACAATTTAGAATTTAATTGATTTCTACTTATCATTGGTTTCTCTTAAAATACCACTTCCCGTGGTATTTTTTCTTCCCAAAAATCCCACTTTTAGCACCTAAATAAAAAAAGTGCTAAAAAAGTTTTGACAGAAATAAAAATTGTGATATACTGGCAGAGTACAATGTTTTGTGCTAATTTAAGAAATACGAACTTTTAAGAGGGGTCACCTCGCTTTTACTCGCAATGACGAAAAACCTTAAAACTTCTATTTTCTAAATTCTTAATTTTTCATTTTTAATTCTTAATTTACAAAATTATGTCAAAAATTATAGGAATCGACCTCGGTACGACCAACTCTTGTGTGTCGTTTATGGAAGGGGGAGAATCAAAAATCATCCCAAATGCTGAAGGAGGACGAACAACTCCATCGGTTGTCGCCTTCAAAAAAGGAGAAACTATCGTCGGTATGCCGGCTCGTCGTCAGGCAGTGACAAACCCAAAAAACACAATTTACTCTGCAAAACGATTTATTGGTCGTAAATTTAGTGAAGTCAAAGACGAAATCAAAAATGTGCCATTTACAGTCACAGAAGGAAAAGATGGCGGATGTCTTATTGAATGGAATGGAAAAGGAATTCGACCAGAAGAAATCTCTGCAAAAGTCCTCGAAAAACTCAAAGACGACGCAGAAAAATACCTCGGACAAAAAGTGACGGAAGCAGTTATTACGGTGCCAGCCTACTTCAATGATGACGAGCGACAAGCAACTATCAATGCTGGTAAAATTGCTGGACTCGATGTAAAACGAATCGTAAATGAGCCAACAGCCGCTGCTCTTGCATACGGTGTCGACAAATCAACTGACAAAAAAATCGCAGTTTATGACTTTGGTGGAGGTACTTTTGATATCTCTATCCTCGAAATCGGAAGCGAAGGAACTTTTGAAGTCCTTGCAACCAATGGTGACACGAGTCTCGGTGGTGACGACTTTGATCAAGCCATCTTCGAATATGTAATGAGCGAATTTAAATCTGAAACTGGAATCGACCTCTCTGGGGACGCAATGGCGGTACAACGAGTACGATCAGCATCAGAAAAAGCAAAAATCGAACTTTCATCAGCGACCTCTACTGATATCAACGAACCATTTATCGCGATGAATGACGGTGTACCTTCAAACCTCAATGTCACTATCACGCGAGCAAAATTTGAAGAACTCATCGGGGATCTCGTCGAGAAATCTATCGAGCCTTGTAAAAAAGTCCTCTCAGACTCTGGACTTCAAGCAAGTCAAATTGACGAAGTAATCCTCGTCGGTGGATCGACTCGTGTGCCACTTGTCAAGACAAAAGTTGAACAATTCTTTGGAAAAAAACCAAGCGAAGGAGTCAATCCAGACGAAGCCGTCGCTATGGGGGCTGCCATCCAAGCCGGTATCATCCAAGGTGATGTCAATGATGTCCTCCTCCTTGATGTGACACCACTTTCACTCGGTATCGAGACACTCGGTGGAGTGATGACTCGTATGATTGAGCGAAACACGACAATCCCAGCCAGCAAATCACAGGTCTACTCGACAGCTGCTGACAATCAAGACAGCGTACAAATTCACATCCTCCAAGGAGAACGAGAAATGGCGAGCGACAATAAATCGCTTGGACAATTTATTCTCTCTGGTATCGCACCAGCGCCACGAGGTGTCCCTCAAATCGAAGTGACTTTTGACATCGATGCCAGCGGTGTGCTCCATGTCACTGCCAAAGATAAAGGACCTCGAAAGGGTCAAAGAAACACCATCCAAGGTGATGTCAATGATGTCCTCCTCCTTGATGTGACACCACTTTCACTCGGTATCGAGACACTCGGTGGAGTGATGACTCGTATGATTGAGCGAAACACGACAATCCCAGCCAGCAAATCACAGGTCTACTCGACAGCTGCTGACAATCAAGACAGCGTACAAATTCACATCCTCCAAGGAGAACGAGAAATGGCGAGCGACAATAAATCGCTTGGACAATTTATTCTCTCTGGTATCGCACCAGCGCCACGAGGTGTCCCTCAAATCGAAGTGACTTTTGACATCGATGCCAGCGGTGTGCTCCATGTCACTGCCAAAGATAAAGGAACTGGAAAAGAACAAAAAATCACCGTCCAAGGATCGACTGGTATGAGCGACGAAGATGTAGAAAATCTCGTAAAAGAAGCCGAAGCAAATCGAGAGGCTGACAAAAAGAAAAAAGAATCTATCGAATCTCGAAATCAGGCAGATTCACTTGTCTACCAAAGTCAAAAAACACTTGATGACAATAAAGACAAGTATGAAGAAGCCGACGGAAAAGAGGCGCAAGAAAAAATCGAAGCCCTCAAAAAAGTCCTCGAAAAATCTGACGCAACTAAAGAGGAAATCGACGAAGCATCAAAGCCACTCTCTGATGTGATGATGAAAATCGGTCAAACCATCTACTCAAAAGGTGGAAATCCAGAAGGACAGTCTTGTGGGACTGACGCTGGATCAGACAAGAAAAAAGACGACGATGACAGTGTCGAAGCAGAAGTGGAAGAAGAGAAATAAGAGGGTTCCCAAAAACAAAAACCGCCTTTTGATAAGGCGGTTTTTTTCATGGAATTATTTTTTAATCTCATTTAAAATCTCAGGATTTTTGTACCATCTTTTTGTAATTTTCCCTTCATAATCCACGATTTTTACTTCTTTGACTTCAAAAATTTGGTTTTCGGTATTTTCTACGATTTCTGCTTCGAGGAAAAATTTTGTCGGTCCGTCAGAGGCTTCAAAAGAATATATATCATTTCCTTTTGGAGTAAATTTTCAAACAGCGTCCCAAGAGTAACTACTTTTCGCAAATTTTAAAGGAATATATTGCCTTGGATTTTTTCTTAAAATATCAAATTTAATCCATTGTATTTCTGTTTCAAATTTTTTATCATTTATTAGACATTTTAACTTATCTTTATTTTTTTCAAATATAAAATCTTTACAGAAAAAATCATACTTTTTCAAAATTTCATATTTTTTATCTATTTCCAAATTCTCACTTCTATATCGAGAAAAATTGGTTGAAAATTTGATATTTTCTGGTATATAAGCTTCTTCTATTCTGATTCTTATAGGAAGAAGTGGATATTTGTCTTTTGAGTTTGTGTGCAGTTTAAATTCAAATTCACCATCTTTATTTATTTCAGTTTTAATTCATTTTATATATTTTTTAACTTTTTCTGCAATGTCATTATTTCCAGGAAATAAAATAGAATATTTGATGTGGATTTTGTCGTCAGGGGATTTCTTGAAAGCCCAAGGATAAACACTAAAATTTATAAATTCTATATTAAAAATTTCAGGAGTCTGATCCACAAAGTAATTATAATGATTAAAACTGATTTCTTTTCTTCATTCCAAATCAATATTTATTTCTTTATTTATTTCATTTCTTTGACTATATTTCCCAAATAAATCAAATCCGACGGCCCCTCAAAAGGTAATCGCGATAATTGCACAGACAAGCCCCGTTGTAAACATTTTTAGTGAGAATTTAGCGAAAAATCCATATTGGAAAAATACGATGATAAGCACGATGAGTGAGAAGATTCCGATTGTCATTCAGACTGGGAAAAATGGAGAAAAATCCATAAAAGGATACATATTTCCAATCGAAAAATTTCATAAATACGCTCCGAAAATCACAATTGAAACAAATAAAATCGCCAACAATACGAGTAAAATTCCTATCGAAAAGAAAAATCGGAAAATTCCTGTTCTCAAAATGAGAAATCCAAGAAAATAGAGGATAAATAATAATGCCGTGATATTTGCTCCAGCCAAAACTCAAAGAAAGGCGAGTGCTAAAAATAAAATTCTATACACATTTGCATTGATGCCGGTTTTGTCTCCGAGTTCTTTGAGGACGCCGAGGAAAATTACCTTGTTGCCACTTGGAATAAATTTTTTCAGTAGAGAATTTTTTGGAATTTTGATGTTTTCTGAATTTTCAATTTCTTCTTTAAAAATTTCTTCCGGACTTCCGATTTCTTCGAGAATATTTTTAATATCGCTCGGAGTTTCAGGATTTTTCGCTTCGATTTTTTCGAAAACTCGCTCTTCGATATCTTTGATGTAGTCGGAGTCGAGCTTATTTTCTTTGATAAAAGACTTCAAACCCTTGAAATAGGCATCTATGATTTTTTGGAGTTTTGGATCGAGAGATTTCATAGTGTATAAAATTTAAGAAAATAAAATTTGATTAACTGTATTGTCGATATCTTTCCAGTTCTTTGTCATTATTTTTAGTGCTTCGTCGCCTGTTTTCGTGAGTTCAAAATATTTTCGCGGGTGTCCACTGTCGGATTCTTGCCAATAATAACTAATAAATCCTTCTTTTTTGAGGCGAGAGAGGAGTGGGTAGACGGTTCACTCGACGACGATGAGTTCGCTTTTTTTGAGGATTTCTATGATTTCTGCACCGTAGGTTTCTCATTTTTTAATGATACCAAGCACGAGAAAATCGAGTATTCCTTTTCGCATCTGTGATTGTATTTTATGTTCCATATTTTTTAAAATTACTTGGTAATGCAAAGTAATATTATTTAGAAAACCATTTTTGTCAAATAAATTTTTAGAAAATAAAAAAAAAAAAAAGGGGGGAACACGATTTTGTGCTCCCAAAAAGGAAAATCCAAGATTTATTCTACGATTTTTATGTCATCGCAAAAGAGTGGCTTTTATGAGAAATAATATTTGTTTCCTAAAAAAGTAAAGTGGTATTTTTTAATGAAAAATATCCATTCCATGTGTTTTTTTATCAAAAGAAAGTGCAATTTTTGAGAGATACGGAGCAAAAAGAAAAGAAAAAACAAAAGTCGATATACCTATGAGCGCAAGCGTCTGAATATTATATATAAAAATTTCAGGTACAATACCACCGATAGTTTCACGGACGGCATTTATCGCGTAGGTAAAAGGCAAATATGGGTGGATTTGTACGAAAAAACTCTGCGTCAACTCGACGGGAAAAGTACCGCTTGATGCTGAGAGTTGGATGACGAGCAGGAGGATTGCAACAACTTTTCCAGCGTTTCACAAGAGATAGACAATGGAGAAAATAATAATTTGAAAAACGATGGCAACGCAGATGCAGAGGAGGACAAAGGCTTGTGGCTCCGCGACCGATACCTTGAGAAGGTGAATATTTCCGATTGAGACGATAGAGGCTTGAATAATACCAAGAAGTACAAACAAAAAAAGTCGCACTAAGTAGCCTTTGCGGTGGGATTTTCTTTGGACGGCAATGCTTGGTCGTACTGAAAGAAGCGAAACTGCGAGGAGTCCACCGACCCACAGTGAAAGTACCGTAAAAAATGGTGAAATAGCTGATCCATAATTTGGAATTGGAAAAAGGTGAGTAGATTTTATTTCGATAGGATGTTCGAAAAAATCTCGTTCTTTATTTGGGTTGAGGAGTAAAATCCGCAAAATTGCATCGATACGACTATCCGATACTTTATCCGAAAATTTTTGCATTTTTTGAATACCATCTTCGATTTTTCCCCAGTTGTCAAGTACTTTACCAGCTTGATTTTGACCATTTTCAATAGATTCTTGTGCTTTCGTCAAAAAATCATCTATTTTAGGAATATCATTTTTAAGATCCTTACTTTTTTCTCCAATATCGGATAAAAGTTCATATATATTTTCGCGTACACTATTTATATTTGGTTGCAGACTTGTACGAGAAAGGTCTTGAAGTCGAATAAAATCCGCACGAATATTATTTGATAGCCTTCTCATTTTTTCTACTACATCTCTTGTCAGTGTATCTCCTCGATTGAGTGTGTGCTTTGCTTGTTGTAAAAGATTATAATAATTTGTGATATTTCTAAGGAGTCGATTATTGACTTGGATAAACGGAGAAAAAATGTGGTGTGAAGAAAAAGCATCGAGAAATTTCCAAGTTTTTCCGAGTCATTCTACGATTTTTTTAGCAAAGAGGAGTCGTTTTTGGATACGCTCGATTTTTGGTACAAAAATTTCTTTTGTAATATGTATAAGACTATTAGAAAGATCAACTAACTCAATTCCGTCAGAAAAAATACCGTCGAGTAAATACATTTGAGTGGCAACAAATTGAGGGATTTTATCTAAAATTTTCCCAATGCTTTCATGAATTTTTTCTCTAGAACCTGTGATGTTTATAATAGAATCAAGTGAACTTTCCAAAAAAGGTAGATTTTCTTGAATAGTTTTACTGGCAGTAAGTCATCTCCCAGAAAGATCGTGTGCCTTTTGGATTCAATCGTGGATTTCGTCCACTTTTGGAGAAATTTCTGTGATAAGCTCCCGGGCTTTTGAGATATCACCACGCAAAGAGGCGAGCTTATCACCACCTTTATTTGCTTTTTCAAAGACTTCCTCATTTATCGAGCCAAGAAAGGCTGACTCGATTTCTGATTCTATACCTTCGACACCTTTTTGGGTGATTTTTGGGACGATGGCATTTATTTTTTCATTGACGGTGTAGAGGAGTTTTGGTCTTGTTGGCGTGTCACTCAAAAAACTCATCATATCTTTTGAAAAGGTTTTTGGTATCACGATACTGGCATAGTATTTTCCGAGTCGGACTCACTCGACGGCTTCTTTTGGGTCGACAAAAATCCAACCCATTTTAGTATTTTCGTTGAGATTTTCCATCAAATTTTCACCAATATTAATAGTTGTGTCAAATTCAGTAGTGCCAATATCTTCACTAGCAACTGCAACTTTAATACTACTTGTATTGCTGTATGGATCCCAAGAGGAGAGGATATTAAACCACGCATAAAACGACGGCAAAATCGCGAGCACACACAAAATTAAAATCGCACTTGGATTTGTAAAAATGCTTTTAAAATCTGCAAAAAGAGCCGTAGAAATTTTCATAAATAAAATTTAAAATCCAATCGATTATATAGAAATACGAAAAAAAGTAAAGTCAATAAAAAAGCCTGATAATCACTTATCAGGCTGAGTAAAATAATTTATGAAATTACTAAATGTTTTGGATTTGCCATTTCTGCAAATTTGCCATTTTTTGCAATAAGTTCTTCGTAGGTCCCAGACTCGATAATATCACCATTTTCGAGCATAAAAATCATATCAGCATCTTGAATCGTCGAGAGCCGGTGAGCGATGATGATGCTCGTGCGACCTTGCATCAAAGTATCAAGTGAAGCGGTGATTTTTTTCTCCGTGGCAGTATCGAGAGCACTTGTTGCTTCATCGAGGACGAGGACTTCTGGATTTTTGAGAAAGAGTCGAGCAATCGAGATTCGCTGTTTTTCTCCGCCGGAGAGCTTGAGTCCACGCTCACCAATTACCGTTTCAATTCCATCTTCGAGTTTGAAAACAAAATCCGCAGAGGCTTTTTTGAGCGCATCTTTGAGGTCGTCTTCACTCGCGTCAGGTTTCGCTAAGAGGAGATTTTCTTTGATACTCATATTAAAAAGGCTATTGTCTTGTGATACAATACCGATATGTTTTCGAAGTGATTTTTTTGAAATTTTTGTAATATCTTGTCCATCGAGAAGAATTTCTCCATTTTCCACATCCCAAAAGCGAAAAAGCAGGTTTGTAATGGTAGATTTTCCGGCTCCGGTGCTTCCTACGAGAGCGATTTTTTGACCTTTTTTGACTTTGAAAGAAAGGTTTTTAAGGATTTTTCGCTTTTCGTCATAACTAAAATTCACATTTTTAAATTCAATATTTCCGTCGATTTTTTCTAAAGTTTTTCCCGCGTTAAGGTCTTCGGTTTCTATTTTTTCAAATTCATTATAAAATTTTGTAAATTGTACTTCCCATTCTTGGAGTTGTCCAAGAGAACCAAAAAGAAATCCAAGCGGAAAGTAGATAAAACTCACATAAGTCAGTGTCATCACGAGTGTGGCAAGATCCATTTGATGCTGGGAAATGAGATACACACCAGTCCCAAGCACCACAAATCGTGAAAACATCACAAAAACCTGCATGACAATATCATTTGCTGACCACCATCGAGATACGAGAAATTGATTTTTAAGGCTTTCATCTGTTTTTTTAAGAAATTTTTTTAAGAAATTGTTTTCAAGTGAGAGAATTTTCCCAAGATTCATATTTCCAAGAAAATCTCCTACAATTCCAAAGGCTTTGATCCAAAGTTCAGTGACTTCTTTTTGTGGTCCCCGCGTTTTTTTCATAGTGATCACTCCAGCCATCAGCATAAAAGGAAGTATACAAAGTGCCGCGAGCGTCATTTTTGGACTAGTAAAAAGTAAAATTGTCAAAATCACAATTATACCACTGACCGTACGGATAAGTTGATTAAAAATCCAAAAAATAAATCGAAAATGTCCACCCGTACCTTGATCAAAATTTTTAAAAATACTTCCTTGTTTTTTCCCAAGATAGGCCTGCATCGACATTTTGTAGGCATTGTCTGCGTATTTTTGAGCGATAAAATTGTGAAAAGAAAGTGCTGGTTTATCGGTGATAAAGTAGCGATAAATATAAACAAAAGTGATATTAAACAAGATAAAAAGCGCCCAAAATCCAAGGAAATTTAGAAAAGTTTGCATTTCAAAATTTCCGGTTTTATAAAAATTTTCGATATAAGAAATTGCCTTTGAAAAAAAGACTGGTTCCGCGACCGAAAGTGCCGAGACAAAAGCCCCAAAGAGCACGAAAAAAATAAATTTTCATTTTCCGAGAAATTCGATGTAGGACTTGATGACTTTGAGAAGAATTTTTGAGTTCATGGGTGAGAATTTAAATTTTAGTAAATAGTTGGTAGATTATAGATTTTAGAGTTTTTGAAGAGAGGTTTCTTGAAAAAGAAAATCTGTACAAAATAGGGTTTGTATTCGCAGGGCATGAGAGAAATAACTAAGGGAAAATTTCAATACTCTATGTCATCCTCGGGCTTGAGGAGGTGAATTTCGTGAAACGAAAGAGAGGCTGCCCTGGGGTGCCCGGGGATCTAGTCGATAAAGAAATTCTTTTTCTCAAAACTTCACCTTCATACTCCTGTACTTTTGTGACCAAAAGTACCAAAAGTCTTGGTGGTGAAAAAACTCGTTCGCTCACGCTCTTTTATTATACAGATTTTCGTCTGACTCAGACAGTTTTCACCCCCAAGCCCCCGACAAACTGATTTTCGTTTTATGAAATAAATTTTTGGAGACGAAAGAAAAAACAAA
Source organism: Candidatus Altimarinota bacterium (assembly GCA_018457335.1). The sequence continues at coordinate 10,933 of JAGYHI010000014.1, forward strand.
AAACTACTTTTCCTTCCGAAAAATCTTCCACCAAATGTAAAAGGCGATAATTGGAAGAAGAATAAGTGCTGCAATTTTTCCATCTTTTTGGACAATGTCCATGACACTTTGTCCGAAGAAATATCCAAGTCCAAGCAAAAATCCACACCAAATGCTAGCTCCGACAAAAGTTGCTCCAATAAATGGTAAGATTTTCATTTGAAAAATACCGGCTGGAATCGAAATAACTTGTCGTACAGCGGGGATAAATCTCGCCAAAAATGTATAGAGTACAGCATTTTTTTGAAAAAGTGCTTCGGATTTTTTGTATGTTTTTTCTGGGACGAAAACATATTTTCCATATTTTTGTAGAAATGGTCGACCGAGCCAGCGTCCCAAAATATAATAGTTGAGAACAGCTCCAAGAACCGAACCGAGTCCTCCGATGAGTACCGCAAGAAAAGGATTAATACTTCCTTGGGCTGCACTTACTCCCGCGGGTATCATCACGACTTCTGACGGAAAAGGGAAAACCGATGATTCTATTGTCATCAAAATAAAAATATCAAGATAACTGAGGTCACCAAAAAATTGGCGAATTTGTTCAATAATTTCGTACATATTTTATGAAATTTAAGAGTGTATATAGTATCGTATTTTTTCTTTTTGTAAAGATAAAAAATGAGTTTTTTGGAAATATATTGACTTTTGTTTATAATTATGTATATTATACACATAATTTTATTAAAATATATGAGCAAAAAACAAAATAATTGCATATCAGAAAAAGATTCTGCACTCTTTTCGGAAGAAGAAAAATATTCTGTTTTATTGAAAGTTTTGCATTTTTATGACAAACAAGGTGTAGACTTGATTAAAAATAACAATATAAAAGAACAAATTCAAGAAATTGTGGAAGATGGATTTCTTCGAAATTTGGATGAAGAGCAGATTTTGATGGCGATTTGTACAAATGCAATCGCACCATTTTTTCAAAATCAAATTTTACATTTGATTCGGGAAAACGAAATCCAGCCGTACGAAACAAAAGCCCTTCAACCAATGCACGAACTGGGTATAGAATATTCTCCGTGGATACACGAGACGCTTGAAAAAGCCAATAAAAAATATCAAGAAATTTTCGAGCAAGTCGATGTATATCTCACTTTCAGTGCTTGTGTTTATGAGGCTTTAGAAAATCATACGACTCAAGTATTTGTCGATTTATTTCGGAAAAATACAGGATTTAAAGATGTTAGTATTCAAGATTTTGAAGAGGGTATTGAGGAAATAACAGCAAATCTTTTAGAGATTTTTTTACTTGAATATAATGCAAGTGAAGAGACGAAATCTTATCGGGAAAAAGGGATCCAGGAAAATCTGAAAAAACTTCAAGATTGGATTCGGCAATATATTCAAAAAATATATGATTCACTGTTGCAACAGTTTCCAGATTTTTCACTCCAAAATCCAAAAGATATTGAGGATTTACTTTGGAATATAAAAACCTGCTGATGACAAATTCCAGAAGAAGGTATTTCATGATATTTGAATACACTCCATTGTCTTTATATTTATCAACAAAATTTGCTCGCAAAAGTGGGTGATGATTATGTTTGGATGGATGAATCACAAATAGTGTACGCATAAGTATTTTTTTAAAATATTATTTTTATGGCTAAAAAACAAATCACCCCAAAAAATTCTTTTGAATATAAAACGGAGACTATAAATCACGGAAAATGATACCCTTCAGATTGTCAGCATAGAGTGTATGGTTTGGTTGAAAAAACTTCTCAAATTACAAATAATTGCCTTGCGCCGATGAGTACAAATCACTTTACATATATGGCACAGTCGGGGATGAAGTGGCAAGAAAAGTCAAAAAAAATTCTTGAAAATCGTTTAAAGCAAAGTATGCACTGATGACGACTTTTGGAGATATTTTTGGTCGAAAATCTTATCGAACGAGAAAATGATATTGCTCGAGATTGGATCCCGCCTTTGGAATTGGATTTATCTTACAAAATTGATATGATGAGTCGCATTCCTTTGCAAGAAAAAACGAGCAAAAAACTCTCGAGTTTTTGTATCGCTACGCAGATTACGGTTGCGCAAGTAGAGCCGATAACAGACAAAAGATATATTTCACCTGAACAGGATGTCTACACAAAAAAATTTTTTCAAACACAGATGATGGCGGATGGTTTTGAAAATCCTTTTCGTAGAAAAGAAATCGAAGAAAATTTTGGAAAAATCCATGTGCCAGATGTTTTATGTTTTCTCGCTGTCAATGGTCAATTAGGGAAATTCTGTTCAAATTCAAGTGGAATTGGTTGGTATATGTATAATCAGTGGCAGAAAAGTGGTTTTCGTGAATCTTCGCTCTCTTCTCGCTTGAAGCCAAAAAATAAAATACCACTTGATATGATAGGAGAATTTGTCCGTTGGACGCAGACAGAAGCGCTTGTAAATTATAAAAATCCACCCAAAGAAAATGAAATTTTGCAAAGAAATGGTTATTTTGTTGATACACAATACAATCAAGAAAAATCTATATTGGAGTGCACTTTATTTTATTGTGATGAAGATAATTTTGAAAACCCTTATGAGAAAGTAGCAAAAATTTCCTATTTTATAGGGGAACATGCAAAGAAAAAATTTCAAAATCACACTTTACTTAAAAAATAATTTTGCAAAAAATCGTAATAAATTTATAATCACTTTTTCTTTTTCTAAAAAATTATGCAACCAGGCTACCTCAGACACTATCTCGCTAAAATCAAAAAACTCGGTGAAAAATCAGAAATCCCAAATATTTCCCTTGAAAATGCACAAGAAATCGTAAAAGTTTTACAATCGCGAAAATTTGCAACAATGCTAGAAATCGGTACAGCAACTGGATACTCGACGCTTAATTTTGCAATCTGATGTCCAGAAATGCAAATCACGACGATAGAGCACGCCTACAATATTCATTTTGAAGCGGTTAAACACATTCGCCACTGTAAATGCAAAAATGTGCATTGTATTTGGGGTGAAGCACAAAATGTGATTCCGACGCTGAAAGACGGGTATTTTGATGTGGTTTTTATCGATGGCATGAAAAAAGAGTACCGCACCTATTTTATCGAAATTATCCCAAAACTCACAAAAGATGCACTCGTCATCGTCGATGATGTCGAGAAATTCGCTCACAAAATGCAAGATTTTTATGATTTTTTAGCAGAAAACAACATAAAATATAAACTACAAAAAACTGATAGTGATGATAGTATTATGTATATTGAGGCAGGTGATATACCGGAGGAGATTAGGATGTAGGGGATGGTTTTTGAGTTAAAAAAAGAAAAGACAAGTCATTGCGAGGAACGATAGTGACGAAGCAATCTCTGATTACGAATTTTGAGATCGCCACGCTCCACTTTGTTTCGCTCGCGATGACAGAAAATGAAAATCAGTGTGTTGGGGGCTTGCACTCGCAGGGCACGAGAGGTGAGAAAACTGTCTGAGTCAGATGAAAATCTGTATAATTGATGAGCGCAAGCGAACGAGTTTTTTCACCTCCAAGACTTTTGGTACTTTTGGTCACAAAAGTACAGGAGTTGTAGGGTGAAATTTTGAGAAAAAGAAGAGGAAGATCCTGAATCAAGTTCAGAGCTTGCCCTCAGCTTGACTGGGGGATGACTTTTTCCGATTACCGAATCAAAAAATATTATTTCTTATAATGAGAATAATTCTCATAAAAACTTTTGCTTTTTTATTTTTTTTGTATAAAATACAGACATCTTTTTTAAAAAGACAATTATTTTTTAAATTTTATTTTTATGGCAACAGAAATTACAACACAAACTTTTCAAGAAACCCTTGATAAAAACGATCTTGTACTTCTCGATTTTTGGGCTCCTTGGTGTGGACCTTGTAAAGCAATGCTCCCACGACTTGATGAGCTCACAGAAAAAGTAGCAGGGAAGGCACTTATCGCAAAATGTAATGTCGATGACAATCCAGACTTGGCTCAACAATACGGAGTACGATCAATTCCTACGATTTTGCTTTTTAAAAAAGGGGAAGCAGTTGAGTCTTTTGTTGGTGTCCAAGAAGTTTCTACACTTGAAGAAAAAATCCTTGCTCACGCATAATTTTTAATTGTTTTAAAAGGGCATAGTAATTTTTTTACTGTGCTTTTTCCTTGTTTTTATGAAATACGAATACTACGAAATTCTCGAAATAGAAAGAAATGCTACCGACGGAGAAATCAAAAAAGCCTATCGAAAAAAAGCGATGGAATTTCATCCAGACCGAAACCCGTGAAATAGCGAAGCAGAAGCGAAATTCAAAAAAATTAATGAAGCCTATAGTGTCCTCTCAGATCCACAAAAAAAAGCAAATTACGACCAATTTGGTTCGGCAGAAGGATTTGGTGGCGGAAGTGGTGGATTTGCTGCTGATTTTGACATGGGAGATATTTTCTCTCAGTTTTTTGGTGGCGGATTTAGCGGTGGTCGTGCGAGTCGCATGGATCTCGGCGAAGATATAGAAATCCGCATGAGTATCTCACTCGAGGATGCCATCAAAGGAACCAACCGAAAAGTCGAATACAAAAAGCGATCGACTTGTACGGCGTGTAGTGGAGACGGTGGAGAAACTGAAACCTGTACCGCTTGTAGTGGAAATGGTCGCGTCAAAAAACAAATTCGTACTATGCTCGGTATTATGGAGCAGGTTGTCGCTTGTGATGCTTGTGCTGGAAAATGAAAACTTATCAAAAAAGCCTGCAAAATGTGTGATGCGACCGGGACAACCGAAGAATCAATTTCTAAAAAAATCGACATACCAAAAGGTATCGAAGATGGTATGAGTATCAAATTTCGCGATGAAGGGCACAGTGGAAAAGACGGTGATGGCGACCTCTATATCACTTTTTCTGTCCCAAATAAAGAAGGTGGATTGGAGCGAAAAGGATCGCATCTCTGGTATACACTCTCAATATCGCCAGCCGAAGCAACTCTCGGTGTCGAAAAAGAAATCACTATTCCAATTCTTGGAAAGAAAAAAATCAAAATCAATCATGGAAGTCAACAAGATACTGAAATCCGATTTAAATGAGAAGGCATCACGCCAGTCGATCATAGAAGCACGGGTGATCTCATTGTAAAAATCAATATCACCATACCAAAAAAACTTTCAGCCGAGCAGAAAAAACTCTACGAAGCCATCCTCGAATCCGAATGATGAGAACTTAAAAAATGATGGTTGGAAGAGTGGTTTGGTGGGTAAGGTGGTAATTAAAAATAAAAAAATTTCATCCCCCAGTCAAGCTGAGGGCAAGCTCTGAACTTGATTCAGGATCTCTAAAATCAAGAACTAAAAATCGTCATTGCGAGCGTTAGCGAAGCAATCTCTAGCTATGGACTTTGAGATCGCCACACTCCGCTTCACTCCGCTCGCGATGACGGATTTGTAGGACTAAAAATACAAAATATGTCATTCCCGCGTAGGCGGGAATCTGGGTAAAAAACAGTACATGTCATCCTCGGGCTTGACCTGGGGATCCAGCCAATAAAAAATTCTTCTTTTCCAAAAATCTCATCTTTCAACTCCTGTACTTTTGTGACCAAAAGTACCAAAAGTCTTGGTGGTGAAAAAATTCGCTCGCTTATGTTCATCTTTTAATAACAGATCTTCATCTAACTCAAACAGTTTTCACCACCAAACCCCCAACAAACTGATTTTCATTTTTTAAATCTAAAACCCTACAAACTAAAATCTAATCTCTAATTTCTCCCTTATGTCAGACATCTATCAAAAATCCCTTGAACTCCATAAAAAATATCAAGGAAAACTCCACACGGAGTCAATCGTAAAAATCGAAAATGCCGAGGATCTTTCTTGGGCATACTCACCTGGTGTGGCGGAGCCGTGCCGAGAAATCCAAAAAGACGACCAAAAAATGTACGATTACACTTTAAAATCCCGTACTGTCGCGGTGATTTCTGATGGTTCGGCGGTGCTCGGACTTGGAAATATCGGACACAAAGCTGGTATGCCTGTTATGGAAGGAAAATGTGTACTTTTCCGAGAATTTACTGGGGTTGATGCATTTCCGATTATTGTCGATACACAAGACACCGAAGAATTTATCACGACAGTAAAGCATATCGCAGATACTTTTGGAGGTATAAATCTCGAAGACATCAGCGCACCTCGATGTTTCGAAATCGAAGACCGCCTCAAAGCCGAACTCGACATTCCTGTAATGCATGACGACCAGCATGGGACAGCGATTGTCACGCTTGCTGGGCTTATCAATGCTCTCAAAATCACCGGCAAGAAGAAAGAAGACATCAAAGTTGTCCTCTCTGGTGCTGGTGCCGCAGGAGTCGCGATTGCAAAACTTCTCAAACTCTACTGAGTACAGCATTTTATCGCGTGTGATAGTCGTGGAATTATCCACAGTGGACGAGAAAATCTTGATATTTCAAAGAAAAAACTTCTCGAATTTACCAATGAAAATGATATCTCTGGATCACTCGAAGACGCCCTCAAAGATGCTGATGTTTTTGTGGGAGTTTCTGTCGGGGGGATTTTGACGCCAGAGATGGTAAAAACTATGGCGGAAAATCCGATCATATTTGCCATGGCAAATCCGACGCCAGAAATCATGCCAGAACTTGCAAAAGAGGCAGGCGTAAAAATCATCGGGACAGGACGATCAGACTACCCAAATCAAATTAACAATGTCCTCGCTTTCCCTGGAATTTTTAAAGGAGTCCTTAAATACCGAAAAAAAATCATCACCGATACAATGAAAATCCGAGCGGCTGAGGCAATTGCCAGTTGCGTCGAAAATCCAACTTTCGACGAAGTCATTCCAAATCCTTTTGACAAAAGTGTGGCCGATGTCGTCTGTGAGGCGATGAAAGGTGAATAAAATATTTCTTTTAAAAATCCCTCTTTCTTTTGATGAAAGAGGGATTTTCTATTTGTGTTCCATTCGATAAATTGCATTGTCCACAGAAATCTGTTTATTTATGATTCTTGTACAGCGGATTGCCATAACTTGTGACGGTGGGTCGATTGTCGCCTGAGAATTCCAGATTTTTTGTGCCTCTTTGTACTGCCCCTTTCGGTAGAAGAGAAGTGCTTTTTCGTAGGTTTCATAGACGAGTGCATCTTTGATGTTTTCCTTGAAATCCACGAGTTCAAAAATTCTGACGCCTTGTTTTTTCCCTTTGACAGCGATAGTATCGAGTTCGCGCGTGAAAAATGTATCATCGAGTTCGGATTGTGTATCGTGCGCGATGATAGTGTGGACTTTGTATTCTTTTCCGATAGCCTCGAGTCGTGATGCGAGATTTACCTTGTCGCCAAGTACTGTATAGTTAAATCGTGTTTCTGAACCAATATTTCCGACGATGACTTCACCGGTCGCGATACCGACACGAAAATCAATCGGATCAATACCATGAATGACAATTTCTGCATTGAGATCATGAAGTACTTTTCGCATCAAAATTGCTGTATTACAGGCGCGTATACTGTGGTCGGACTGCTCGACTGGTGCTCCAAAAAATCACATCACCGCATCACCGATATATTTATCGAGGGTTCCTCATTGTGAGAGAAGAATTTTAGTCATCTTCGAGAGGTAGGCAGTCATCACGACGAAGAGGTCTTTTGGGTCGAGTTTTTCAGAAAGCGTCGTAAAACCGGCAATATCTGAAAATAAAATCGATACATTTTTTCGTTCTCCACCAAGTTGTGCTTCGATATTATTCGTATCGATCATACCGACTACTTTTGGCGATACATACCGCCCAAAACTCGACAAAATCCGTCGCTTTTGCTTATCGACGATAAAAAATCGATAAATCATCGTAATC
>JAGYHI010000015.1 GCA_018457335.1 Candidatus Altimarinota bacterium
TTTTTATTGTTTTTTTTTTTTTTGTCGGAGTGTTTTTTTTTTTCTTGTTTATTTTTTGTGATATTTAATACAGAATAAAGTATGGTTCTATTTGTCTTCTGTAGTTTGAATTGAATAAATGTTTTGTGTTTTTTTTTTCTTTATGAGGGGGGGGGTGTGTTTTGGTTTGTTTAAATTTCCGTTGTTGGTGTTGGGATTGGGGGAAAAATAAAAAAAAAATACTAAACACAATTGAAAATGGAAAAAAAATTACAAGTGATATTTCTACCATTGAAAATAGGGAAGTGATAGAGGAGATAGAAGGAATTTTGAAAAAAAAAATTGTTTTTTTTTTTTTTTTTTTTTTTTGAATACAATAATGTCATTATTTCATAACTTTTTGGACTTTGACAAATATAATGCATGATGATTACCATGGGTTTGGTAAACTTGGAGAATGATATGGAGGGTATAATAAAATTTCAGAATGATGGGATGGAAATGATAGCAAAGTAATTATGAACACAAAAGGAAAAGTGGTAAAAACTTTGGACGAGGGATATAGAAATAATGAAGAATGATATAGAAATCCAGTTGAATGGGTGTAAAAGATTTGAAACAAAAAACCTTAAAAGATAAAAGTCTTTTAAGGTTTTTTAAAAAATTGAGATTTTATCGCTCCACTGAAAATCAAAATTTCTCTCGCAGTGGCTTTTCGTATTGCCACATTTCTGCAAATTCTTGCTCACTTTCATGGTCGTAGCCGAGTATATGTAGGACACTATGAATCAGTAAAATATAAAATTCTTCCTCCTCGCTGTGGGAGAATTTTTTTGCTTGTGATTGGATTTTTTCCCATGAAAAGATGCACTCGCCAGCGATTTCGTCGCTTTTTATCTCAGAAAAATCCTCAAAATAGTGAAATGACAAAACATCGGTCGAACTGTCGATACCTCGATAGTTTTTATTGAGATTTTGTATCGTTTCATCATCGACAAAGGCAATATTGAGAATGCCATTTCATTTTTCTGGGACGCTTTTTTCTATGGCTCACAAAATTTCCTCGATTCTTTTCGAGTCGATTTTGAGGGTTTCTGGGATGTCAAGGAGTTCAAATCAAAACATAATTTTTTAAACAATTCGTATTTCGGGTTCGAGGTCAAATCCCGTTTCAAATTTGACGATTTTTTGGGTCATTTTGACGAGTTCGATGAGATCTTCTGGTTGGCAAGTTTCACCATCGCTCATCAAAAAATTGGAGTGCAGATCACTAAAAAAAGCTCATTTGTTTCGAAAACCCTTGAGTCCGACCTGCTCGATGAGTTTTCCAGCAGGATTTTCTCGACTCGGATTTTTAAAAAAACTCCCACACGAATTACCTTTTGGTTGTTTGTTTTCTCGAAAGTCGATGACATCAGCGTCGCTGGCATATTTTTCTCGGAGTTTTGACAGGTCAAAGTCAGCACTTATCAAGAAAATATCACGATTTTCCTTCAAAAAAGAGTGCCGATAGTCAAATTTCATATCATCGGCTGACAGAGTGATGAGTTTATTTTGTTTCATATCAAAGGCTTTTCCACTCACAAAAAATGGTCCGACTTCGAGCCCAAAACAGCCAGCATTTCCTACGACAGACCCTGCTATTGTCCCAGGAAGTCCGATAAATCGATGCCAAATATCTTGACCAAAATCATTTTCTAGGGCTTTTGCAATATCGGTAATAATCGCATTACTCTGGCAGTGAAGTTCTTTTTTTTCTGTGTCATATTCCCAGCCGTCAAGCGAATTTTTGATGATGATAGCCTGCATCTGACTTTGAGAAAACAAAATATTTGTCCCACCACTGATGAAAATAATTGGAAGATTTGTGATTTGTGAAAATTGGTAGATTTCGTGCAAAAGCCCGACTTCTTTTGGGGATTTTATCTCATAAAAATATCGTGCTGTCACGCGAGTTTTATATCCAGAATACTGTCCGACTTCGGCATTTTCTTGGAGAAAAAGAGGGATTCATTTCATAAATGAAAAATTAGGTTTATATATTGAAATTTTCCTTTTTAGGATTATATGCACTTCTTGTTTTTTTTCCAGTTTTTCTTGTATTTTTTGATTTTTCCGTATAATAAAAGCATGAAAAAATATTTTGTCATTCGTGCATTTCAAATCCTTGCTTTTTTATTGTGGACGGCAGGGTTTTTTTGTGTGCAAAATGCCTTGGCAAATACCGGAAAGGTGGCAACTGGAAGTACGATTGAAAATCAAAATACCCAAGAAATCCAGTTTCCAGAAATTATTCCCAAAAAACAAAGATCAACCACAGGAAATTTTTCAGAAAATACTTTCACTTGCGAGAAAGAAAAATGCAAGATAAATCTCAATTTCGAGCAAATATTCAACGATAATTACCCAAAAAAGCAATATTCGTGTGAAATCTCTTTTCAAGATACGACTCGAAAAAACTGTAATCCGCCACAGTGGACACTCACTGGTGCAAGTGAGTTTAATGTGAAATTGACACATAAAAAATCTAAAAAAACTAAAGAAAAAACTTTTAAAATTGCATATCCATTTGACAATAAAGAAGACGAAAGTACAAAAACTGGAAGTGGAAATACAGAAAACACACAAACTGGGGTGACAAATACAGGAAATACAGAAAGCGGAAGTACACAAACGGACACTACTGAAACTGGAAACATCCAAGATGAAAATACAAACTCTGGAAGTATACAAAATAAAAGTACAAATTTTGGAAGTACTGACACACAAAGTGGTTCTACATTGACTGAGAATGAAGTAGATTTTCCAGAAATTTTCCCGAAAAAACAACGCTCTACTTCGGGAGATTTCTCTGAAAATATTTTTACTTGTGATGAGAAAACTTGTAAAATAAATCTCAATTTTGAGCAAATATTCAATGATAATTACCCGAAAAAGGATTTTTCTTGCGAAATTCATTTTCAAAATACGACTCGAAAAAACTGTAATCCGCCACAATGGACGCTGACCGGATCGAGCGAATTTACTGTAAAATTGATACATAAAGAATCTCAAAAGACGAAAGAGAAAATTTTTAAGATTGAATATCCATTTGATAAGTCAGAAAATAAAAAACCAAAAACTGAAAGTGGAGCAACTGAAAATACGAATAATACACAAACGGGTACGACAAATACTGGAGCTACTCAAAATAAAAATGAGAATCATTCTGACTCACAAGTGATCAAAAAATCGACACAAACTGGGGTTATCCAAGAAGAAATCGAAGCCAAACAACTCGAATATAGAGATGAAGATGGCGATCAAAAAATCGATACGATTTTGCTTCATTTCGAAGACACAGAAACTTTGACTGGTTCCTATCAAAGTGGTAGTCTTCTCTTGTACTCAAATACTGGTGGACTGTACGATGAAAAAATAAATTCTGATTCAGAGAAAATCCAGTCGGTCACCGCTAGCGGAAATATTTTAGTTGTAAAGATTACTCCGTCTGATTTTGAGAAAAAAATTCTGACAATTTCTAAGGGCACTTCGAGTGATTTGCGATTGAAAAATACCAAGGATGTAGGATTTGTGATATTAAAAGGAGCGAAATTGAAAAAAATTTGACTGACCACTTCTTTTGAAAAATACACAAATATCATCCACCCAAAAATCGAAATTTTCCCAGTAGAGTCCTATACAGGTGTGACAGATTTTCCAGAAGTTATCCCGACTTTGCAGCGCGCGACAGACTGATATCTGAGCGGAAGTACACTGATTTGTGATCGTGAAGATTGCCGAGTAAATCTTTCACTTGAGGATTTATTTGAAGACAATTTTAAAAAATCCGATTTTGAGTGTCTGGTCCAGTTTTGAACTGGGGAGATTTTGAAAACTTGTAATCCACCTCAGTACACGATTCAAGGAGAAAAAGAATTTTCGATTACACTTATTCACAAGCAGAAAGGGGAGGGAATTGTCAAGAAATTTGCTATCAAAAAGGACATCAAAAAATCAAGAAAAACAAAACATAAAACTGCTCAGAAATCAACAAAAATAGACGATAATTCTCGAGTAAAAACTAAAAATGAGCCACCAGTCGTCGTCCTCGAAATGGATGGAAAGTGGAAAAAATACTACGAAAAAGTCCATAGCCAGTACTTAAAATGCTACACAAATACTTGCTCGGTCAATTTTACGGCAGAAAACAGTTATGACCCAGAGGGTGAAAAACTTCGATTTTTGTGGGTATATGATGGGAAAGTCTTGAAAAAATCTAAAGACCCAGGAGCCTTTAAATTTGGAAAATGACTGCATAAAATCTTTCTTAAAGTTATTGATAAATCAGGAGCAAAATCAGAAACTTACTTCGAAATAGAAGTCCTCGGAAAACGAAAAAAAGAAGAAAAACCTAAGAAACGGACAAATAATAAACTATTTCTGCCCGAAATAATCATACAAAATAAAAAATATGTACGAAAGACGCTCTGATGAGAATATATTTGTGAGTCAACTCGAAAGATTTGTAGTGTGAATTTTACACTGAGTGGCACGACTCGATGACTGGGATACCGCTGGCAACTTGGTGAAAAAATAATAGAAAAGAAAAATCCTCGATCTCAAAAGTTTGCGCCTTGAAAATATGTCGGAAGCGTAGAAATATATGATAAAAAATCAAAAGAAACACTCTGGAGAAAGAATTTTATCATAAAAGTCTTACGAAAGAAAAAATCAAAGAAATCAAAAATTTTTGATATCTCGACTTTTATCGCACCAAATATACAAATTCAAAATAAAAAATCACTCTCTTGGCGAAAAAATGGCAGCCTGCTTTGTCGCTCGACTCGAAAAACTTGTAGTGCAAATTTCAAGATTAAGAAACCGATTAAAGTCCTTGAATATATTTGGCATTTTGATGGGAAAAAAGTCATCTCAAAAAATCCTCGCTCTCAAAAATTCAGACCTTGAAATCATCAAGTCTCTCTCGAAGTCAAATATAAAGATGCCCAACTTTGGAAAAAATCCTACAAACTACGTGCTATCCGCTACAAAAAACCAAAAAAGATCTATCCCTTTAAGGTGCCACAAATCATTGTCCAAAATCCAAAATATGTCGAGAAAAAATCAGAAAATTTATATCTCTGTACTTCTACAAAAACCACTTGCAGTGTCAATTTCAAACTCAAAAATACTGTGCGGTGATATAAGTATTTTTGGGAAATGAATGGAAAAAATATCAAAAGCAGAAATCCTCGGTCACAAAAATTTCTTGCTGGAAAACACAAAATTATCCTGCTCGTAAAAAATGCAAATGGAAAATTTGTGTGGAAAAAAGAATTCAAAGTGCAATCAAAAACGAAACAAAAAACAAATAAAACGGACAAATATAGTTCAATAAATGCTCAAAAATATGAAATAAACAATGAAAAACCAGAATCAAAGGCTCACATCGGATTTCTTTCGCTCTTGCTCGGACTTGTGCTTATGTGAGGATGAATTAGAAAAATTGGTGAAAATTAATTTTTAACTTCAATTTATGAGAAAAACACAGAGAATCGGGGTTTATGGACTCTGCTACTACAATTGAAAAATTGTTGCAATTAAGAAAAAAAGATGACCTTTTATTGGGAAGCTAGATTTGCCAGGCGGAAAGATAGAACACGGTGAATTGCATTTTGAATCCTTAAAAAGGGAGCTCGAAGAAGAACTCTGACTTACCCAGAAGGATTTTGAAATTTGAAATATCCTCGGGGTTTGGGAAACTTTTTCCCAGCATACTTGGAAGGATGAAAAACTCGATCAGCATATTATCGCGATTGTATATGAAGTTGATATTTTTCGGATTGATCTTAATTTTATCGAAGATGGATGAGACAGTGAAAAAATTTTTTTAATCGAAAAAAATGATGAAACTTTTGAAAAGACAGATATTTTCCAAAAGGTTTTACAAAAACATAATTTACTTTTTTAATCAAAAAATAATATGAATTTTCCATAACAAACGCCAGAAAATAAAGAATACTATGAAATTCTTGGAGCAGTACTTGAACATATTTTTCCAGAAATGAATAAAGAATTGCGAGAAAAAAACCTCGATTTTTCCAGAGAATTAGAAGATTTTGATCAGAAAAATCATATTTTTAAAATGCAAGATTTTCTCGAAAAGCGAGGCTATAAATTGTATGGAACGAAACTACTTAATAAACCCTTGCAGGATATGCTGTCTGACGAAGAAAAGAAAGAAATCGAGACTTCTCGTATTTTGCTCGGATTTAAACAACTCGATCCTGATGGAGATGTATACTTTATCTTAGTGCATCCAAAAGATGGGAGCATTAAGAAACTTATCAAGAAATTTAGTGAAAAATTTGGTAAGCAATTGCAGGGGGAATTTGCATAAAAATTAAAAATGTGAGAAAAATCTCACATTTTTTCTTGACAAAAAGTGAGAAATAAATAACATATGAATGTTAGGAATTTTTAACATTTTATATTTTTTAATTTTTTGTTATTATGAAAATCATACATCCAAAAATCGATAAAAGGACTCAGTTTTCATTATGGTTTATTCTTGCTATGATAATTCTTATACAAATTCCTCATTTTATTCCAGAAGAATACAAATATTTAACACTTCCTATTATTCTATTGGGATGATTAATTTTAAGATTGATTTTTACAAAAGTTTTTCCTAAAAAAGTGAGAGAATGAGACGAATTAGAAAGGTTAAGAATATATAAATCATCCTCTCATGCAGGCTTAATTGTTATTATCTGAGGATGTATTGCCGCAACTTACCACAATACAGTGACTCCATTTCTACACGAAATCGAGTCAGAATCATTAATTGGAATTGCTTTAATAAGTTATGTTTTTTTGTTCTTGATTTTTAATAACTCATATTATGTTCGTCATCCTGAAAAACTCAAATAATTTATTTTATTAATTTTTAAACTTTATGAAAACGAACAAAAAATTTTTCTTGGTGTGGATTATTTCTGTGATTCCTATTTCTGGAATCTTGTTTTTGATGTCTTTTCTCATGGCGAGAATTGAGAATCATTGACTTTTTGCAAATACTTTTTTTGCAGATCATTTTGTTGGAATAAGTTATTTTGTGACACTATTAGTTTCTTTTGTGATTCCAAGTTTTTTTGTAAATAAATATATTCCTAAAAAGGAAATTGAAGATCATATGAAAATGGATGAATTTGTAATTAAAAGAAATAGTAACATTTTGTCTTTTATTGGCTGAGCTTCGTTAACTCTGATTCCTATTTTTTGATTCATAGATTTGGTGAAACCAGATATATTTGATAATGTTTGATTTTTTATACTGTATGGGATTCTACTTTTTATATTTTTCTGAATTTCATATTTTTACTCAAAACATCCTGAAAAAATAAATTAAAAAAATTATGCAAAACAATATAAAAATTTTACGAAAAGAATACTCGCTGACTCAGCAGGATTTGGCGGATAAGGTCGATGTCCGAAGGGAGACGATTGTCTTTTTGGAGCAAGGAAAATATAATCCCTCTCTGGAGTTGGCCTTTAAAATTGCGAGAACTTTTAAAAAAAATATAGAAGAAGTTTTTATTTTTGAAGATGAAATCTAATTTTGCACACATTTTCTATTCGAAATACGATGAAAATACTCAAAAAGTCAATCAAAAAATCTTGCTTTTTCTCAAAAATCTGTATACTACTTATAGTTCTCTATCGTTCGTGAATCTGGTCGGTATTTTTCTCTACAATTTTACCGCGTCCTGAGCGGGTGCCATAGTCACCTATCGGTGTCCGACTCGCTATACAAGCTTTGCTTGATTTTTGCAATCAGGGATAAAATATGATTTCAACCACGGCAATAAGAGATGAAAAAACTCCTTAAAATTAATTTTAAGGAGTTTTTTATATTTTGGATTTTAGTTCACTACGACACGATCTTTTCGTCATCGCGAGTGGAGTGAAACGGAGCGTGGCGATATTAAAGTCCGTAGTCGGAGATTGCTTCGCTAGCGCTCGCGGGTGACGATTTTTAGTTCTTGATTTTAATAATCCCTTTGTCCCTCGGACATTTCCCTTATTAAGGGAAACCATTTTCAGTTCTTAGTTTTAGAGATCCTGAATTAAGTTTAGGATGACATATACTACTTTTTATTCAGATTTTCACCTGCGCGAGAGTGGTATACTTTTACTTTTTAAAAGTAAAGGTTTCACTTTGTTCTTGATTTTTTACCGTTTCTATATTTTGTTTAGTTTTTTTACTAAAATTGGCAAATAAAAGAATCAGACTCGTAATCGGTGCATGGATGTTGAGGTTATTTTTGATACGAGCAATGAGAGTGAAGGTCGGTATAAGAAGCAGTAAGAAATATGGATGCGAAACTCCATAAAAGAAAATCTCAAGTCCAAAAAGTAGTGTCAAAAAGAGTCCTTCTAAAATGGCTGGCTTGTAGAGAGAGAATTTTTCTTTTCCGATTGATGGAAGAGAAAGGAGATTGACGAAAGGTACTCCGATAATTCGAGAGTTTGTCCAATACGGCGTCTGTGGAGTTTTAATTTGTGAAATCTCAGCAAGAGTTTTTTGATAATTTTCAGTATAAGAAAACTTTTTATCTTTCCCGAAAGCGACTTTTAAAAATTCAAAAATATAAGTAAAACTCGTACGGATATGAGCTTCTATCTGGTGATATGTCGGAATAAAATCATAGGCTCGATGTGAGAAAAAACTCGAAAATCCAAAGAGTGAAACCGCATTTCCGACAAAAAAAGTGATATAAAGAATCGATACAAGAAAAGTCGCACTATTGATACCACCTACAAAAATCTGTGTAAAAAAGAGAAGAACAAGAAATAAATTTCCCATTTTTGCTCCGATTTTCATCTCTGGATTTGGATATTTTTCAGCGAGAAAAATTCCTAAAAAAGGAATAAAAGAAGCTAAAATTCGTATCTTTTCTTCCTCGCTATAATCCTGCTCTTTGAGATGAATATTTTCTTTTGGGTTTTTCCACTGAAAAACATTTTCGATTTCTATCCCTTGGTACGCCTGATACATACCAACTAAAAGAACAAGAAAAAATATCGTCATCAAAATTCCAAAAATCAAATTTGGACCATAAATACCAAAAAAAGAAAAATTGATAATCGGTTTTAAGAAAAGATATACTACAAAACTCACAACCCCGAAAAGCATCACGAGAGTAGCTCTTTTGGCATGATTTTGGACATAGGGATCTGCGAGTGGTGTCCCTTTTTTTGCGAAGAGAATCAGTGGTCCAAGAAAAAAATATGGTATCATTGCATTGATACGAGTTTCAAGATTTTTTTGCATAGAAAATAATTATTTCTTGTATTTTAACATATTTTTTATAAAAAAGCAAATCTTTTATATCGCCACATCTTGAATATCCTGGACACCTTGTGGAGCCTGCTGGTGATTTCTCTCGATTTCATAAAATTTTTGCTGACTTTTTTCAAATTTGAAATCCACTTGCCCGATTGGACCATTACGGTTTTTACGGATAAATACACTCGTAATACCGGCCTGTTCACTAAATTCGTCGTAGTAGTCATCACGGTAGAGCATCAAGATAATATCAGCATCCTGCTCGATCGAACCAGATTCACGAAGATCGGACATGATAGGACGCTTGTCAGGACGACTTTCGACAGCACGAGAAAGCTGTGAAAGTGCAATTACTGGCACATCAAGTTCACGCGCGAGACTTTTGAGTCCACGAGAGATTTCTGAGATTTCTTGGACACGATTGAAAGTGTTTCCACTCGACATCAACTGCAAGTAATCAATCACAATCAAATCAAGCCCCTTTTCCATTTTGAGTCGTCGCGCCTTACTCTTGATCTCGAGGAGTCCAGAATCCGCAGGGGAATCATCGATATAAATATCGACTTTTGAGAGCTTTTCGAGCGCGTCACCCATTCGTGCAAATTCTTCTTCGGTGAGTTTCCCTTTTTGGAGTTTCCAACTGTCTACTGCCATAGCCGATGAAATCATACGATCAGTGAGCTGTTCTTTTGACATTTCCAGTGAAAATATTGCTACGCTGCGTTGTTTGAGGGCGACATTTTGAGCAAAATTGAGGGCAATAGCGGTTTTACCCATACTCGGACGAGCTGCTACGATGATGAGATCCCCTCGTTTAAATCCACCGAGTTTTTCATTGAAATTTTCAAATCCAGTACTGATGCTATTTTTCTCAAAGACCGTTGGATCTTCGTGGATAGCAGCAAATTCTTCGTACCGGTCATTGAGGATTTCTTTGATTGGTACGAGCTTATTTTGAATAAATTGCTGTGTCACATTAAAAAGTGATTTTTCACATTTCTCGAGGAGTTTTGAAGTATCTTGGTCACTGTCATTTGCAAAGGCAATAATCTCATTTCCGGCGCGGATGAGTTTTCGGAGGACGCTTTTATCTTTTACAGTTTGTGCGTAGTGAAAAATATTTGCACTCGTAAAAGTACTCACCATCAAATCCTCGATAAAAGGCATTCCACCGATGAGGTCGAGTTTTTTTTGATCAGCAATTACATCACGGACAGTCACACTATCTATTGGACGATTTCGTGCATAGAGATCCATCATTGCGCTGTAGACAATTGCATGTGAAGGATCATAAAAATCCTCACTCGATAAAATATTTGCGACTTGGAGCATGGCATCTTTGTCGATGAGTATAGAACCAAGGACACTTTTTTCAGCTTCGCTACTATGTGGAGGGATGTTTGCGGTTGACATTAAGGAAGGGTTTAAGAATTTTCTGCATTAAAATGTTGATTCATTTCTTCTTCAGCAACGAGTTTTTCTATCATTTCTTGGATTTCATTGGTATTGTATGGAGAAAGCGTTTTGAGTTTTATAAGAGTTTCGATAGCATCTTTTCGTTTTCAGAGGTGGATTTGTGCTTTGGCTTCGAGGTCGAGGATTTCTTTATTTTTTGGCCATTGTTTGAGGTAGAGTCGAGTAAATCGGTAGAGATTTTCCATATCTTTGAGCTCGTATGAGAGATGTGAGAGTACAAAAAGAATTTCTTCTTTTTCTTCTGAAAGACTGAGAAGTTTTTCGTAGAGAGCAGCTGCGACTTTATATTTTTTCTTGATAATTAGTACATCAGCAAGGCTTTTAAGGATTTCAGCGTCTTCTGGATAGGATTTTGCAAGGTCTTTATAGAGGATTTCAGCTGCATCAAATTTTTTCTTTCCTTCATAGATGCTTCCGAGCATGAGATTGAGTTTTTTGTGGTCTTTTTTGAGAGCAAGTCCATTAATGATAAGTGCTTGTGCCTCGTCAATTTCGCCACGGGCTATGAGAGTCTGTGCTTGTTTCTTTATATTTGCAAGTTCTTCAGTTGGATTTTTTTCTTTCTTTTTTGGTTGCTTTTCCTCGGTTGTGTCTTGGGTTTCTACTGTTTTTATTTCTATTTCATTTTTATTGTTGTTTGTTTGTTGGCTTTCTTTAGATTTTTTTTCTGTTTTTTCTTTTTTTGTGATTTCTTTGTTTTCTCATTCTTTTTCGTTTTGCTTTTTTATTTCTTTTTCATGTTTCTTCTTTGTTTTTCATGGCTCTTTTTCTTCCAAGAGTAATTTTGTATCAGTTTCATCCCCAGAGAGAATTGGATTTTCAAGAGACTGAATTTGTTCTTGAAATTTTTGTTCTTCGGTTTTTTCTCGCTCTTTTAGGAGCTCACTATCGCGTCCATCAATACGAGCATCACGACCTTTTGGTCCAAATTTTTGAAAAATCCGCACAAAAGTAGGGAAGTAGTACCAAATCAAAGCCCCGATAAAAATCACTGTCACGATACAAAATATGATAATTTCGGTATGTACCCAAGGGACAAGAAAAAAGAATTCCATATATAATATGAATAAAAAATATTTTGAGTCTCTTTGATTGTAGTAAAAAAAAGATTTTTTGCAAGATTTTTGTGCTTTGATATTTTTTTTCGAAAAAAATTTGCTTTTTTGTAAAAAGTTTATATACTTCATTCGTTTTTTATTCATTTGTAAAAATTTCTATGTCTAATACTTCACTCATCGCAGAACTCCAAAAAGGAAGCGCAAAAAAAATCCAAGATAAAAACTTTGAAACTGGTATGGAGGTAGTTGTCCACCAAGTTTTTAATGAAAACGGAAAAGAACGAGCACAAAAATTCCGAGGACTTATTATCTCGACTCGAGGATCAACTCCACTTGATAAGACTATCACAGTTCGAACGACTATGGATGGTATCGGTATTGAAAAAGTTTTCCCAGTCAATGCTCCGAATATTTCTGAAATCGAAATCCTTCGAAAATTTAAAGTACGACGAAAAAATATTGGATACATCCGAGATCTTACTGGTAAAGCGGCTCGACTTAAAGAAATTAAATAATTCTTCTTTTCTTTGTCTTTTTAAGGAAACGAAAGTTTTATAAAATATGAAAATACTCCCCTGAAAATGGGGGATTTTTCGCTTTTTTGGGAAATTGTTATTGTGAGAAGGGGAGAGTTAATTAAGAATGAAGAAATAAGAATTAAGAATTAAGAATGAATGATTCAGGATTTTGCCATTCCCGCGTACGCGGGAATCTGGGTGAAAAACAGTATATGTCATCCTCGGGCTTGACCCGGGGATCCAGTCGATAAAAAAATTCTATTATTTCTTCCTATGAAGGGGAACTAAAGGGGGATTTTTAGGAATTAAGAATTAAAAAAGAGGAATTAATAATTTTAAAAAACCGTCACCCACAAGGTGAAATCGTGGCAATCTCTGACTATGGACTTTGAAATCGCCACATTCCACTCCGCTTCGCTCGCGATGACGAAAAAACTATGTCATCCCCAATCAAGTTGAGGGCAGGCTCTGAACTTGTTTCAGGATCTTTAAAAGAGTATTCCACAATTCTGTACTAGATCCCGTATCGGGGTCCGGGATGACAGTTTGGGGAAGTGAAATTAAAAACCGCCACCCACGAGAATCGACAGCGACGCGGTAATCTCCCAAAAAACCGTCATTCTGAGCGTTAGCGAAGAATTTTCTAACCCACAATACCTCAACCCCAGTCCTCTCCTTTGGAGGAGAGGGAGTAAAAATACAAAACCTGTCATTCCCGCACAGGCGGGAATCTGGGTGAAAATATCTCGTAGAGCTAAAAAAGTAAACCAGATCACCGGGACAAGCCCGAGGATGACATTTTTTTGGAGTTTACATAAGAAAGTATATACCATTTCCTGTTGTTTAATCTAGGGCCCAAGTAATAATAACAAATTCCACTATTAAAAATAAGTTTTCATCTTTAAAGCCCCAAAAGTAAAGAAATTTTCCTTCCTTTTCCAAAGAAAAAAATCTCAAAATTCGACTTGACTTTTTTTCACATTTTACTTGTCTTCGGTGTATAAAAAATATATTCAAAGAAGAAAAATGGAGGTGTGCGCGAATGTGAATTTTTTGTGAAGGAAAGTTTTTTGATAAAATAAAGATTTCCGAAAAAATGAGAGTAAAAAAGGTGTACAAATATCGTTGTCAAGGGAATTTTTTATTTTGACTTTAGAGGAAATTTAGATAAAAATAGAGCATACAATTTTAGCCAGATATTTTGAAAATTTTCAAATTATAAGGTTTTAATTTTCTTTCAAACTTTTACAAAAAATTTCACTATGAATACTCAATTTTCTCTTGCTGATTTACAAAAATCAATCGTACTTCTTTCTAATTCAATTCGAAAACAAGATTTCTTGACGTATTTTAAGCAATTTTCTTTGATTTCTGCAACAGAAAACGCGATTGTAATTGGTGCAGTTTCTTCATTTCATAAAGATAATTTAACAAAAAAGTTTGCAAGAGAAATCGAAAAAGCGATTCAGGACATTAATCCAAATATAAAAAATGTGGAAATTGCTGTCGATGAATCAATTGATTTAAGAAAGGAAGATGAAATTGTAGACTGTCGAGCAATTTTGAAATCAACAGAAAAAAAGACAAAAAAAGCACAATCTCAAGGAGTAGAAATTGTCAAAGGAATCAATAGTCGTTTGATTTCTGAGAAATATCAACTCTCGAATTTTATCGTAGGCTCAGGGACACAACTTGCACACGCAGCCTGTGAAGCGGTCGCTCGAAAACCAGGATCTTCGTACAATCCACTCTACATCTACGGAAATGTCGGACTCGGAAAAACACATCTTCTTCAGGCGACAGCAAATAGTATCGCAAAAAATTTTAAAGATAAAAAAGTGGTCTATACAACGGCTGATAAATTTATCAGAGATTTTGTTTCTGGTATCCAAAAACGAACGGCTGATAAACTTCGAAGTAAATATCAAGAAGTCGATGTACTTGTAATTGATGATGTACAATTTTTTGCTGGAAAAAAGGCTACTCAGGATGAGCTTTACAATATTTTTAATATTCTTCATGAGTCTGGAAAACAAATAATCCTCTCTGGTGATAGACCTCCACGAGAATTGACAGAACTTGTTTCACGACTCCAAAGTCGATTTGAAAGTGGAATTATTGTTGATGTAAATGCACCAGATTATGAAACACGGCTAGCGATTTTACAAGAAAAAGCACAAGCAAGAGAATTTCTCCTTCCACAAGATGTAGCTGAATTTATCGCGACACATGTCACAGAAAATATCCGAGAACTCGAAGGAGTGCTTAATCAGATGATTGCTGAGTATGACCTCCGTGGAACGCCACCAACGCTTGAAAATGTGTCTATGCGACTCTCAAAACTCGCTATCAAACCACTCGAGCAAGCTCAAACTTTCTCGACTTCTCCTGTTGGAGGATTTACTCCGACGCGACCAAAAACCTTTACTGGCGGATTTATCAGCTACGAGGATTTGATTCAAGCGGTTTCAAATCACTTCGGTATCGAGATTCGTGCACTGCTCTCTGAGGACAGACGAAAAGAAAATATGATTCCACGACAAGTAGCGATGTATCTCCTCAAAAAGAAACTCAACTATACTTATGAGCGAATTGGAAATATTTTCTCTGGACGAAATCATACCGCTGTAATGTACAGTTGTCGCAAACTCGAACAAATCATGAAAAAAGACCAGCAAGTCGCCTACGAACTCAATGTCATCCGTGATAAACTTGGAATATAAAATAAAAATCCCACAAAATGATGTGGGATTTTTTCTACTCAAAACTCTCACAATCTATCACACCATTTTTATCAATTTTATAAAATAATTCATCATAGTATAAAATTCTATTTTCGATGTTTCCGATAAATATCATATTTTGGTATTTCATCGGGGATTTGATTTTGATTGCTGGCAATCGCTTTAAAAGACTTTCGCTTTCTTTTTTATCAAAAAAAGTCAGCCCGAGGTCTTTTAAAAGTGAGACTTTTACAGCGTCACTTTTTGGAGTGAAATTTTCTTTTATACTATAAAAAAGTCGATTGTGCCAGTATTTTGGGTTTCTTTTTGGATTTTTGTGTGAATAAAAACAGCGGAGTGACTCTGGATTTGTGATTTTTGGAGTGAGTGTAAAACTGGTATTTTCGTAGTTTTTTTCGAGTTTTCTTTTTTTAAAATGTGATAAAAAATTTTGTTTTCAAGTGTCATCTTTTTTATTTTCAAAAATCCCATAGAGGTGAGAAGTGTTTTCAAAATTGGAATTAATGTTTAAAATACTGTCGACCGAGGTGCGATTTTTTAGTTGGAAAAAAGGTTTTCCGTGGTTTTTTGCGAGAGTTTTTACTGAAAAAAGACAACTCGGACAGTCGACTTCGATCGGAGTATTTTCTTCACTTTCGAGCATTTGGAGTGTATTTAGGTCGTGAAAATATGCCATTTTTTCTTGTGTGTGGTGTGATGCATCAATTGACGCGATAAAGAGCGTATCACCGTCAAAATTATATTTTTGAAGTTTTTCCACCATCTCCTCGTGCCTTTTTGCAAATCTCATATCGATTTTTAAAAGCAAAACACTCGTTTTCGTATTCGGGAAATATTTTTTTATAAACGCAAAATGATTCCCGATTCCGTGTTCGCGAGTTTGCCAATTTTCTCCTTTTTTTGTGAAAATTTTATTTTTTTCTGAGGAAGAGAAGGGAAGAGAAAAACCCTCTATACAAGATTTTTCAAAGCAAAATTTACCACTTTTTGGAAAAGAAATCATATCCTCTTGCCCGAAATGATTTGGTGAAATAATGACAATATTTTGTGTCGAAGGATATTTTTTAGCAAGCGTCTCATAAAAGTCATCTATATAGCTATTTGCCAGATTGTGATGTGGAACTACAGCAAAAAACCGCTGTGGATTTTCTGTGTTTTTCTCGATTTGTCCACAGGCTGTCAGGAGGAAGATGCAAAGGATGAAAAGGATTTTTTTCATCTATTTCACAAATCTCTTCTCTCGCGTCTGCAAAACTCCACCCCACTCAAAGACGGCAGATTTTGAAGCGTCTCGGTCAAATGTTTTGATAAGTTTGCGGTCGAGAGTGTCAGAAATATTTAGCTGATAGAGGAATTTTTTGTGATGTGGACTGAGTCTTGCAAGCTCGTAGCTATCAAGTAAAACTCTAAACATCTGTGCTGGTTTGTTTGCGAAATCGAGGGTGATGATTTTTTCGAGCTCGTCAGTGTATTTAAAAGAGATAAAGTAGTATTTTCCACTTTGATATTTGTCTTTCCAGTAGTCGATGAAATCAGTTTTTTCGAC
Organism: Candidatus Altimarinota bacterium; assembly: GCA_018457335.1. The sequence continues at coordinate 16,656 of JAGYHI010000015.1, forward strand.
AGGATTAAATCCGATTTTTACAAGTTTATCTTCGAAAAATTTTACGGCATCTTCACCGCGGACAATCCAACCGTGCTCATTGTGCTGATAGTCTACCGTGGCAAGTGAGTAGTAGAGATAGTCATAATTTTTATTTTCTACTGAAATTTTACCCTTTTTTGAGGTGAATTTCCAAGTATTTTCGCTCGTAAATTCTGGGATGAGTTTTGTGAAGAAATCACCATTTTTTGGATTGAGTGTAAGGGTGTTTTTTTGATTTTCATCACCGTAGTAGTAGACGACAGGCTTACACATTTCTGCGAGGGTTCTGATTTCGAAGTCGTCACTCGCGAGAAATACTTTAAATGGTGCATGTTCATTTTTGAGTTTTTCGACTCGGAAGATGGCTTTGTCTGGGAAATATTCTTCGTGGACGATTTTTCCGTCTTCTCCTTTTTCGAAAACTGACGCGCTTGTCGTCATTTGTGAATATTGCTTTAAAATGTTTTTTGTAAACTTTTTGTCGGCGATAATTTCGCTGTCGACTTGCACGCTTTCACGCTCTGTATCAGTCGGATTGTAGAAAAAGAGAAATTTTTCATAGTCGATGTCGTCAGTCGAGTAGAGTACATAGATACTTGGATGATCTGCAAACTGTACGGCATAATTTTTATACAAAAAATGTCGTGATTTGAGTTCTTCTTCGAGTCGATTGTGAAGTGCATATTCTTCTTTGAAAATAACATCACTAAATATTTCTGTTTTTTGAGTGGCTGGCGCGGCAATACCGGTATCTGCTTTTTGAAAAGAAAAAATTGGAGTGTAAGTGATTCATTTTATTGTGATTGAATCTTTTTTGAGTCCAGCAAGTGAGGTGACTTTTTTCCCGTCTTTTGAGTAGAGTGTTTGCGAAATTTCTCCACCACCACAAGAGCCTATATGATGTGTTTTTATGAAGCCATTTGTGACTGGGATGATTTCTTCACTTTCATAATAAAACATGTCTGTTTTTTCTTTTTTGAAAGTTTTTTTATTTGGATTGTAAGTGTAGGTGACGATTTCTTGCTCAGCATCATCTTCGCTGACGACTTCTTTTTGGATGGCTACAAAAACCCCGTCTTTTTTCTCGATTTTGAGATTTTCAGGGATACACATATCGAGGAGACAATATTTTTTGGTTTCTGAGATTTTTGAAGGGTTTTTATCTTGATTTTTTTCTTGTCATACTAAATTTATTTCAGAATCTTTTTTAGAGTCTCATTTTTTTTCTTCGAGACATTTGAGTGGTTGTTTATCTTCATCTTTGCAGTAGGCTTTTGTAGAAGTGATTTGCCCGTTTTTCATTTTTTTGAAAATATTACAGCTGTCAGTCCAAGTTTTACAATTTTCAGGGATTTCTCCTTGTGGAGTATTATTTTTTGATGAGGTTTCTTGGGTTTTTCCCGTGGCTGTCGGTGTGTTTTTGGTGACTATTTGTCCAGTTTTTGTATTTCCAGTATTTACAGGGCTCTGAGTCTGGTGAGTCATTTGTTGGATATTGCAAGAGCCCAGTAAGAGAAGAAAAGAGAGAAAAAAGTATCGCATAAAAAGAAAATTAAAAGATAAAATTCGTTTTTAGTATAGGGTTTTTCTCATTTTTTGCAAGGAGTTTTGTGTGAAGAAAGCGTGAAAAAAACAAAGCGAGACACAAGTTACGCAACAATTCTCTAACCACAAATTGTCACGTCACTCG
>JAGYHI010000016.1 GCA_018457335.1 Candidatus Altimarinota bacterium
GAGTCTGTCCCATTGCGAGGAGTCCCATCACAAAAATCGATCCACTTGAGAGTATGAGCCCCACGATTCCGATCGTTTTTGCGCCTATTTTTTCGGTAAATCGACTGACAGTATCTTGTAAAAGTACTCATGGCACTCCGATGATTGCGAGTAAAATATAACTTCCGCCTGGTTTGACTTTTTCTAAGAAATCCAGCAAGAAACTCGAAGCAAATGTGTCCCAAAATCCGAAAATCAGCACGAGAGAAATCGTCCAAATCAGCCCAAATTGAAGCGGTTTTTGAGAGAAAATTTCCCAGATAATTCGCATTTCTGTCTTTGTCATCTCCATGATATCTTTCCATGGAATTTTTTCTTTTTTCTCCTTTTTTTGCTTTGGTTTCATAAAAATATATTTTGTATTTTCGACGATTTTTCCGAGATCGGCTTTTTGGATAGTTTGTACGATTTGTTTTTTCGTCTCATTTGCATCCCATTTTTGTACTGAAACGGTAAATTCTTTGATGTCAGAAATATTTATCGAGTCAAGGGAATTGTCAAAATATTTAAGAGTAAAAGCGAGAAACCCGATAATCACCAGTCCAAGAAAAATAAGTGCTGGTGCTTCTCAAATTGAGAGAATGAATCCGGAAAGCACCATACCTATCACCGATCCGACTCCAAAAGTGATATTGGCTCGGGCGATAATTTGCCCTGTTCTACTGGGGTGAGAGTTTGAGAGTACATATCCAAAAGTTGTCACTTCATTGACTTCTTTGGTGAAACCATAGCAGACGGCTGCGATAAGAAGAGCGATCCAGTGCATAAGGTCACCAAAAAACCATTGTGATGCAATAGAGATTTTTTCAGCATCGGTGATAGTTTTTGTTACTCCTTGTCCTACGGCTTCAATCAAATTAAAGACATTGAGGATGAAAAAGAAAAATACTAAAATCGCAATAAATTGTGAAATACCTCCAAGTATGAAAAGTTTTTTTGTGGATATATACCGTTGCAGAGTTCCCAGTGGGATGTCGAGAAGGAATGAAACGAAATTTGCAATTCCCAAAAATATTCCTACAAGGGCGATATTATCGAGAATAAGTGTAAAAAAGTACACGACTGCAAAGTGAAATACCATCCAAACAAATCCTTGGAAAGCATTTGTCATATAAAAATTTCTCAGGCGATACCCAGTAAAGCCTGTATTTGGTGCGATGATGACCGTATTTTGAGACATAGAAAAAAAGTTATTTTCTCTATTGTAGCATATTTTCTCGATTTTTGCAAAATTTTTCCATAAAAAATCCCTCTAAAAAAGAGGGATTTTGATTTTGTATTAAGAAATTTCTAAAAGTGGATCTTTTTGTTTCTGTTCTTCTCTGATTTGCTTAATTTTTCGGAGTCGTTGCATTTGTTCGTAGGCGATAGTTGATTCGAGTTCTTGTCTGACTTTTTTCTTCTCTTGTTGTTTTTGCTGTTCGGCTTGTTGACTTCGGATTTTTGCCTCATCGAGATAAGTATTGAGTCCTTTTAAGAGGTCTATAACTTCACATTCTCGTTTGTAGTCGAGTTTTCTTCGCTCTGATATGAGTCGTCCAGAGCAGACATCCCAAGTATCCAAGATTTTTTGTTGTCGCTCACTATTGAGGGCATCAAATATCACTGCGATGTTGTGTTTGTCTTCATCGCTGAGCGGAGTCCGCGCCAAGAGTGTGGCAAGTTGTGTATTTGACATAGATAAAATTTATTGGTATTTGATTTTTTTAAGTTTTTGTAGAGATTATGCTATACTTTTAAAAGTATCTTGAATTACATTTTCTGGAAGTGGAGGGCGTTCAAGTGCTACTTCTATCTCTGATAGTTGCAATTGTACTCATTTGAGGTCAAGAAGTCAAATATTTTCGTTTGACCTTCATAAAATATCATTTTTAATTTTTTGAAATGCGATCAAAACATTTTGAGAATATATTTCCTCATCAGTAAAATTTCCTATTTTTGATGCGATAGAAGAAATTTGTTCTTCAATTTTTGCAAGTATAAGTTGTTCATTTCCTTGTTCTGTTGCGTTTTTGAGATGTGTCGGAAGTTCATTATTTGTTGGGACTTCCGGTGATTTAAATACAAGAAACATAAAAAATTAAATTAAATTATATTTATATTATAACACACTTTTATAAAAAAAGCAAGTAAAAATTCAAGTTTTTTCATTATTGTGAAAAATAAAGATATGTCAAATTTTTTTCGGCGAAAAAATAATGGGATTTTAATCCCATTACAATCAGAAAAAATTACAATTCGTAGCGTATGGCCTCGGCCATTTTTTGGACATTTTCTGGGACTTTTTCTGGCATTTTTGCATTGACGATGACATACATATCACCCGTTTTTCCATTATTAGCCCGTCATTTTCCTTTGATTTTAAATTTTGTACCTGGCCTAGTTCCGGCTTTGACTTTGAGAGTGAGATTTTTGTTGTACACAGTCTGAACACGGACACTTGTGTCAAAAAGAAAGTCCATAAAAGGAATTTCGACGGTTTTTGTGACATCGAGATTTTCCTCTTCTTTTTCTTGTGGGCGAGGTTCCTGGTAGTTAGATTGTCTTTTTCTGCCACTGCTTCCAAATAAATCTCCAAAATCAAACTCAAATCCTTGTGTGTTTCTGCTCGATTGTTTTCCTCAAAATCCACCTCAAAAAAGGTCAGAAAAATCAAATCCTTGTGCGCCAGCACCTCCGCCTCAAAATGGATTTCCACCACCAAAAGGATTGCCTCCGGCTCCAAAATCAGCGGTCCCAAACTGGTCGTATTGAGCGCGTTTTTTCTTGTCAGAAAGGACTCCGTAGGCCTCTCAGATTTTTTTAAATTCAGCCTCTTTGGCCTTGTCGCCTTTGTGTCGGTCGGGATGACAGCCCATCGCCTTTTTTCGGTAGGCTTTTTTTATTTCCGTTTCACTCGCGGTTTTTGACACACCGAGTATGTCGTAGTAGTTTTCTTTCATAGTTTTTTAAAATCATAAATATATTCACATTATATGAAAAAATTAGCATCCGTCAAGTGAAGGTGCTAAAAATTTCTTTAAAATTTCATTGTAAAAATTACAAATTTCCTTATACTCTTGACATTATGTATATTCTTGCTTTTGAGACATCGTGCGATGATACTTCGGTCGCACTTATGAAAGACGACAAACTCGTCGCAATGTCGACTCGTACTCAACTTGAACATGAAATCACGGGTGGTGTTGTACCAGAAGTCGCGGCGCGAAGCCATGCGAATGCAATTTTTCCGTGTATCGATGATGTGTTGGCAGAGTCAAAAATCCCACTTTCAGAGATTGATTTTATCGCTTGTACCAAGGAACCCGGACTTGCTCCGTCGCTTTTGACTGGGAAGACCGTGGCTCGAAGTCTGGCAAATCTCCTCGAAATTCCACTGATTTGGGTACATCATATTGAGGCACATATGTTTGCAAATTTTCTCGATCGTAAAAGGGAAGAGGTTATTTTTCCAAATGTGGTTTTGACGATTTCTGGCGGACACACGGAGATCTATCTTTGGAAAAGTCTTTTTGAATTTGAAATGATAGGACAAACCCGTGATGATGCGGTCGGTGAGGCATATGACAAGGTAGCGAAAATGCTCGGTATGGGATTTCCATGAGGAGCAAAAGTCGAGCAAAAAGCCCTCGAATACCGAAAAAATCATAAAAATATTTCTGATGAAATTACTCAGATTTTCCCTCGTCCATATCTTGATAAAACTGGTTTGGAATTTTCTTTTTCTGGGCTTAAAAGTGCCGTCAAACGCTTCATTGACGAAAATCCTATAAAAAATAATGATGATATTTGTAAAGTGTGTTATGCTTTTCAAGAAGCGATTTTTGATGTCCTCCTTCACAAGTTTTTCCTCGCGCAAGAAAAATGCCACACTTCGCAAATTATCCTTGCTGGTGGCGTCAGTGCGAGTGCTACTTTAAGAAATCGTATCCAAGAAAAAGCACAAAACCTCGGTATCGATTTTCTCGCTCCGAAAAAAAATATTTATTCTATGGACAATGCCGCGATGATTGGGATTTTGGCGTATTATAAGGTGTTAGAAGGGGAGAAATTAGAAGTTAAGAATTAAGAATTTGCCATTCTCGCGCAGGCGGAAATCTGGGTGAGAAACAGTAAATGTCATTCCGCACTTGATGCGGAATCCAGCCAATAAATAAATCTCTTTTTCTTTTTCTAAAAATCCTACTTTACACACTTTTTCTTTCGCTCGTCAATAGATTTTTTATTTTTCCATTGATTTTTGGAGTGAAAATAGGTATACTCTCCCCACTTTATTTTATTTTTTCTTTTTATGAAAAATCTTTCACATACAAAAGGTGCTGGTGCACTGACAAATTTTCTTCTAATAATTCTCATTGCACTCAGTGTAGTGCAAATTTTCTTCCTTACAGGAAACTCTTTTAATTTTCCATCTTTCAAAGATGTCACTTTTTTCGGGTATAAACTGCCTTTTGATACTGATTCAAAGGTCGATGATAAAACTGATGCCACTGATACAAAAGTATCAAAATCTGATGTGCTTGGACTTAAAAAAGCTCTGCTCGAAATCGAATATAATAAAGTTGGTGGAAAAGAAAACTATGAAATCATCACAGCTGCTCAGAAAAAAAGCCTTCTTGACCCAAACAATCCAAATGGAATCGCTGGGCTAAAACGATATGTTGCAGCAGGTCAACCAGATGCAGTAAAATCTGACAAGGAAAAAGTTGAAAAAGTTCTTAAAGATGCAGTTATTGAAGGAAATAAAGACGCTGATATTGTAGTCGTAGAGTACTCTGACACAGAATGCCCCTTCTGTATTCGTCAAGCCGCTCAGTTCAAAATCGGAGAAAAACTCCTTGCAAAATACCAAGATAAAATCGGTTTTGCTTTCAAAAATCACCGAGGAGTCAATCACAAAGGTACACAAGTAAAAGCGCTTTCTATCCTTTGTGCGAAAAAAGTCGGATCAGATGAAGCCTACGCTAAAATGCACAAAGGTATTCTTGATGGTTCTGTAAATGGTGTTTATGAAATTGCACGACTTCCTGACCTTGCAAAAGAGGCTGGACTCGATGTAGCAAAATGGCAAAAATGTGTAGATGAAAAAGAAACACTTACTCAATTTAATACACAAACAGCCGAAGGAAAATCTTTTGGACTTAGTGGAACCCCAGGAACTCTCATTATTAATAAGAAAACTGGAAAATATGCAACGGTTTCTGGATCAGCACAACTCAGCGCATTCGTTCAAAAAATTGATTCTCTTATGAAATAAGCATAAAAAATCAATTTTAAAAAAATACTCTCAAATATTTGAGAGTATTTTTTGTTAGGTTTTCTATTTTCTTCGCCAATCAGCAGGGAAAGAATTTGAGATAATTCCATCTTTTGTTTTTTCGATGGAGACAAGTACGCCATCGTATTCGATGAGAGTGTATCCGTTTTTGAGATTGGTAGCCAGTTCATTTCCTCGTAAGTAGAGATCAAGTTCTTCCTCGCTTGTGATGGTATATTTTTGAAAGTTTTCAACTTCTAAATCCCGAAAACTCCGAGCATTTGGTGAGAATTTCTGCTTTTCGATAGTACCAATGTTTTCTCCGAGGCGCATAAAATATACTTTTGGGAGTATATTTTTTATGATGTCTGCATTTTTAACAGCAAGGAGAGAATTCTTGTGCTGGAAGAGAGAAATATCTTTTTTGATTTCCCAGTTTTTGAGTGTGCCGGAGTAGAGTGAAATGTCTGTATTTGTCGTGAGTGTGCGAGGATCCGGACTTTCGATTTTTTGGAGTTTTTTGATTTTCGCCATAAAAAATCCGCCAGTCTTGTCGATATGCGGCCAAAATTTTTTCTGAAAAGTAATCTCTATCGCATCGCCATATTTTTCTTTCATTGCCGTGAGGACTCATTCATTTTCGAGATGATTGAGGCTACAAGTCGAGTAGACCATTTCTCATCCGGTTTTAAGTGCGATGAGGGCACTTTCGAGAAGCTTAGTTTGCAGATTTGCAATTTTTTTGATACTTTTTATGTGCCAAAATTTGAGTGCATTAGTTCCTTTGTAGGCGGTTCACTCGCCAGAACAGGGCGCATCGAGAAGGATTTTATCAAAAGTTTCCGGCAGATATTTCCACTGTTGACCGCTATAAAGAGTGATTGCAATATTTGGTGTGTGCATTCGCTCGAGGTTTTGGAGGAGTTGTGGGATTCGGTTTCGGCTCGGCTCGTTTGCAATGATGAAACTCTCTGGAAAATATTCAGCAAGTTGCGAAGTTTTTCCACCAGGACTTGATGCCATATCGAGGATGAAAAAATTATCATCGTGCGTTTTACTGTCTGCAAGTAAATTGACCGGATTTGCAGCGGCAAACTCTTGGATATAAAAGTTACCCACGAGATGATCGAGTGACATACCGAGTCGTCGATCAAAAGGATTGAAATCCTCTTTTCTATCGATAGAAAATACCCTTGGGAGTGTTGTAGCATTCAGAATCCATCCATCTTTTTCGAGGCGATTTTTTGTCTCTTCCAGACAATTTTCTTCGATTCGTATTGTCTTTGGAATTGGTTTTTCTAAAACTGCTAAAAATTCCTCAAATTCTTGAGGCTTGTCAGCGAAATAATTTTCTTTGAAGAAGTCGATAAATCTTTGTCAAATCATAGGAGAGAAAAGAGTTTTTAGAGTTTAGTTTTTAGAGGTTTTATTATTTTGCTTCTTTGCTGATAGGGGTTTATTAAGTATTTTAAATATGAAATGTAAGACAAGAAAAAGAAGAATAAGAGCAATTGGACCATATAAAGTAGGATTACTATTTATAAGACTTCTCATGAGCGTAAGAATAGCCGAAAGCAGATTTAATAGAATTCCAATCAAAAATGGAATAGAGATTAATAAAAGTACTCGCCAAGCAATGCTAAAAATTCTTATCAAGACGCTCTTTTTATTGATTCGATTCTCTAAAAAAGCACGAAAAATCTCTATTGTTGCATCAAATCATTTTTTATATAAAGTATTATTCGTATTTTCCTCCTGCTTTTTGTTCCAAATAGAAATTATTTTTTTTGGATTTAAAAAGGCAATTGTCGCAATGAAAATATATACACAAATCGGGAAGAAAAAATTAAAGATTGCCTGAATGATCTCCGGTAGATTATGTTTTTTGTAGGTAGGAGCAAGAATTTTATTCATTTCTCAAGAAAATCCAATCGTAAAAACTAAAAATGCAATATTTATTCCGATAAAAATTATCGAATATATCCATCTATCTTTATTGCTCACAGTATTCATTTTTCAAAAATTAAAACATAAATTTCTCAACTTCTCGTGATAAATCCCGCTCTTTGAGGAGTTGTTTTTTCTTCCAGTGCTTGCGACCACGGGCGAGGGCGACGCGGATTTTGACGAGATTCCCTTGAAAAAATACTCATACGGGTATGAGTGTTGACCCCATTTCTTTGATTTTTTGACCATAAAAAAGAATTTCTTTTTTGCTCATCAGGAGTTCTCGCTCGCGTTTTGCTCCGACGATATTTCCAGTATTGTATTTGTAGGGAGAAATATGCATACCGACGAGTATGGGTCGACCGCTGTGGAGCGTGATATAACTCCCTTTGAGATTGGCTTGCCCGAGGCGGATGCTTTTGACTTCGCTTCCGTGCAAGATAACCCCAGCCGTAAATTCCTCTATGATTTCGTAGTCAAAAAGGGCTTTTTTATTTTGGATGATGTATTTTGAAGGTTGTTTCATTAGATGAGAGCGTTAGCGACGGTGGTCGAAATTGAGGTCGAAAGGAGAAGTGATTTTGGTGAATATTCAAAATGTTTATAGAGGAATTGCACCATTTCGGTCAAGAGTATTTTTTGTTTTTCTATTGGTTTATTTTTGATTGGTTGTTGATATTTCTCGATAAATATGCGGAGAGTCTCGATTTCTTTTTGGTGTTTTTCTGGATTGATTTCTAGCATATTGACTGCACCTCTCAAAGACGTAAAAAAACTGTCAAAAGAAAGACTCTTATCACTCGAACTTCCGCTTATAAATAAAAAAGCCGCGTTGAATTGTGCTTGTAAAAATTCTTGTTTGATTTGCCGTTCGGCATTTATGGGTGAATACTTTCAAATACTCTGTGGAGTTTCTTTAGGGCTCTTCATTGAGATATAAAATAAGGACTTAAAGCAATCGTAACCAGTGATACTTTCGGGAGTATATTTTTGATACATTCCAGTGTTTTTTCTTCTGGAATAAAATCCATCTCGGGAGCAAAAATATCGATATCGAGATTGAAAACGCTGTTTTTTGGTGGTGTAAAATTTTTGTATTTTTCGATTTCAAAATCATTTTCGAGGCGTATCATTGTGCTAATAGTTTTGTTTTTGAGAAGAGGCTGGATGTAGTTTCCGACATTACACCTAAAATTTGTAAATTCCCAAGCATAATCAAGATTTTTGACGGCTTTTTCGTGGTCTATCGCATTTTCATTGTCCCACAAATCCGAGTGCTCGTCCATATGAATAAGCGTAAAAGGGGATTGTAATCGTCAAAAATGCAAAGCCTCATACCAAAAATACAGCGCGTGGTTGTGATTGTCAAAGACAATTATAGGCGGAAGTCAAGATATGTCAATTCTCACAAAATTTTCTAATCCTTGGCACGACTGAATTTTTCCATTTTCATCAACCTCCTCGAAGACAATATTTTCTCAAAATTTCACATTATCAAGTGTGCCATTTATGATTTTTGGAATTGTCAAACTTGGATTTTTTCAGAGGATTTTTTCGCGGTTTTCATACGAAAGTGCATTATTCCCGAGTTTTTTTTCAAGTGTAAAATTTTCTTTATACTGCATATTTTTCGATAATTTTTTTGACAGATTCTATTGCTTCATCGAGGTTGTCATTGACAACTTGAAAATCGTAGAGATCTTTTTGCTCGAGCTCACTGATGGCTGTTGCAATACGGATTTCAAATTGTTCCTTTGTTTCTGTTCCGCGGATCGAGAGTCGATCTTTGAGGGCTGCAATTGATGGCGGAAGGAGAAAAATCGTCTTTACTGTGTAGTCTCTTTTCTCGAGAAGTGGCTTCAAGTGGATCATCCCTTGTGGCTCGATGATATAAATTGGCGATTTTCCGTGATTTAAAATCCTTTCGAGTTCGTCTTGGGTTGATCCATAATAATTCGTATGTACGACCGCATATTCTATAAGACCATCTTCAGAGATTTTTTCCTGAAATTCCTCTTTTGATAAAAAATAATAATCTTTGCCGTTTTCTTCTCGCTCTCGTGGCGCACGCGAAGTCGTCGTGATGATTTTTTCGATTTGAGGCAGAGAAGTATCGAGATGCTCCCAAATAGTTGTTTTCCCGACACCAGCCGGCCCAGAGAGAATAAAAACAGTATTTTTCATATTTTTAAGTTAAATTGTCGTCCATTATATGGAAAAATGAAAAATCGCAAGGTTTTATGCGGGTTTTTCGTCAGCCAAATAAGTTTGCTTTTTGTAGAAAATATTTTACAATCAAAATAATCTAATTTTTTCAATATGAAAAACTACAAACTTTCAATTATATTTTTTGCCTTGATTTTTGGGCTCACGCTTTTGACTGTCTTTATTAATTATGCGAATGGGTGGAAATTTGCTGGGCATATGCTCTTGGAGCGTGGAATCAGCATGGAGCGAATGCACGAAGATCCATACAAAGATCATCCTGAATTGCGGTACGGTGCTTTATGATCGGAACTTGATGCGATTAATGAGGATGAAACGGTAGAATGATATGGTGGATTTTTTAATTTTACAAACACGAAAGAAGATTATAGTCGCCATCCTTCCTCTTGAATGTTTATGTTATTAGAATTTCTCATATTTATTTGGGCTTTTAAACTCATTTCTAGATCTGCAAAGGAAGTTGTATTTGGTTCGTTCTTAATTTTTATAGCATATTATTTGATGTTGTGGGCACGAGGAAATGATTTTTATAGCAATTGTATGGATTTTTGTGGATTTGAGCAGTTTCTTCTGATGCCAATTCTTATTATCTTGTTGATTATTACATTGTCTAGAAGTTTAGGACACAAAGTAATTTTGATATTAGAAAAAAGAAAAGAGAAGAATATGATTTCAAAAAATGGAGAAAAGATTTGAAAAAATTAAAATCTTTTCACAAAAAAATTTGACAAAAAAAGTTTTTCAATATAATGGGTGCATCTATCGGAGAAAGTAGGTTGCCAATAGGCATCAAAATCCTACCGAGATGGGCACCTTGAAAATTTGATGATTTTCACAAAAAGGTATCTTTCGTGCGATAGCGCGATTTTTTTATTTTATACCACTAGGTATTTTACACTTCATTTATTATGGCTGTTTCAAAAGCAAAAAAAGCCGAGCAACTTGCCGCACTTGAGGCTCTCCTCAAAGAAGCAAAAAGTGTTGGATTTACTTCAAACCAAAAAATCACTGTAGAAGAAGTTACAAATCTTCGACGAGAATTGCTCGCACAAGGCGGAAAATTCCTTATCGCTAAAAAAACTTTGATTCGAATTGCATTTAAAAATGCCCTCGATCTCGATCTCGATATCGACACACTTCCTGGTCAAGTGGCACTCGTGATCGCAAAAGAAGATCCAGTTGCTCCACTTGGAATTGCAAATAAATTTGCAAAACAAAAAGACTGGAAAAAAGCAGAAAAAATGACTTTTGTCGGAGGGTACTTCGAAGAAAAACTCGTCGATGCTGAGACAATTGCAAAAATTGCTTCACTTCCATCACGAGAAACGCTTCTTGCAAAACTTCTTGGATCTATGATGAGCCCACTTTCTGGACTTGCTCGATTCCTTGATGCTGCAAAAGGAGAACTTGAAAGCAAATCTCTCGAGAAGGTTGCTGATCTCACAGTAGAGGCTCCTGCTGAGGAGAAAAAAGAAGAAAAAGTTGAAGAAAAGAAAGAGGAGAAAGTCGAAGAAAAAAAAGAAGAAGCACCAGCGAAAGAAGAAAAAACTGAAGAAAAAGCATAAATCTTTTGTCTGATAGTCTTGCTCTGGTGAGGCTATCGACGAGATATTTATCTCGATATTCGTGAAGATTTGTGGACATTCTGCTTGTCATACTGGATTTATTTCAGTATCTCAAACCACTGGTTCACAAGGTTCTGAAACAAGTTCAGAATGACTGTCAATTTTTGACTTCATAGAACTTCACAAATATATATTTTATTTTTTTATTTTTACTTATTATGGCTGATCTTTCTAAGAACGCTGAGAAAGTCCTCGAACTCGTAGAAGGACTTACAATTGTAGAACTTGCTGATCTTGTTTCTGCAATGGAAGAAAAATTCGGAGTATCTGCTGCTGCTCCTGTTGCAGTTGCTGCTGCTGGTGATGCAGACGGAGGAGATGACGAAAAATCATCTTTCAATGTTATGCTTACTTCTGCTGGTTCACAAAAAATCGCAGTTATCAAAGTTATCCGAGAAATCACAGGACTTGGTCTTGGTGATGCAAAAGGACTTGCTGACAACGGTGGTGAAATCAAAAAAGATGCACCAAAAGACGAAGCAGAAAAAATCAAGGCTCAACTCGAAGAGGCTGGAGCGACTGTTGAACTCAAATAATTTTATTTGAAATTCTGTTTTTCAAAAAATTCCCTTACCGATTTGGTGGGGGTTTTTTGTTTTCATTTATTTTCTTCTACTGTTTTAGTAGGCACTTTTTTAGATGAATATATGAGTAATTCCAAATACTAGAAGCGTAAAAATAACCATTGATATAAGTACAAGAAAAACTATACCAATAAATTGTCATAAAATTTTTACTCATCAAAGCATTGTTTTATTAGTGTTTTTTTGATTTATACTCGAAATTATATTTTTTAGATAATTTAAACTCTCTTTTGGAAGTGTCCGCCAAAAATTTTTGTACCCATCTTGAATAGAAAAGGAATAAATAAGCGTCGAAAGTAGCCAATATGTAATAATCGTATATATTCATCGGATGGTATATTGCACATAAGTAGGAATATTATATTTTAAGTAATCCGCTGAAAGTGTCTGATGAATAAAATAGCCTACACCAAAAGCAATTATAAAAAGAAAGAGCGAATAAAAAATATAGCCACCTATTTTACTGAATTTTATTGGTTTTTTTGAAATTTTGAGTTTTTCAGAAAGATAGGATTCTATTTGTTTGATTTTTTTTGGTTGCTCTATGGGGGTGGTTTTTCTTGTTTTCATATTTTTCAAAATTAAATTTTATTGATAATTTCTCTGATTTTCTTAATCCAATCCTTTATAGATTTGAATATTTTCTTGCATTTTTTGGGGAAGAGAATATAGAGAAGAAATCATAGATTTATAGATAAAAAACAAAAGATTCTAAATTTTACTATACTTTCTGTGTCAATATTATTCCCTCCTAATAACATAAACATCAATGCACTATTTATGAAAATCCAATTTTCTGTTGTTTTTGAAAAAGTACTTTTTTTGACAAGATTTTCTTCCTTTCCAGTAATTTTCATATTTTTAAGAACTTTTCTTTCTTCTTGGATATTTTGTATTGTGTCAGCATTATTAGGAAAATATTTTTTATAAAGAGAATTATTTTCTATTTTCACAAGTGCAAGTGAGGTAAAAATACTATATCTGACATAGAGGTAAATAAGAAAAATGACGGCACTTATACAAATAAATCAGGTTATTTGTATCATTCTTATATCTTCCATTTTAGTAATGCCTCATACTCCTATAAATATAACTAGAAAACTTCATAAAATGCTTTTTGGAAAGTCAGAAAACCTTCGAATATTGATATATGTTTTAAAAAACTCATACATTTGGTAAAATTCTTGAAAATCTTTTGTAGATTGAATTTCTTTTTCCTTCTTTGTGAGAAAAAATGTCATATATTTTCTTTGAAATTGTTTCCATTTTTCTTGAATTATAGAAGAATGCTCAACTAGCATATACATTATTCCAGCAAAAAATATGAGAAATAAAAACGAAAAGATAAAATACAAAAATAAACTTTCTATATGATGAGCGTATCACACAATTATATATACTCATATAAGTATTATTGGAATCATAAGAAATAGAAATGTATTTCTTATCTTGTTAAGGGTGGTTAGTTTTTTAATTAGTTTCAAATACACTTTTGTTTTCTCTTCTTTTTCTCGTTGGATTCCTATGATATTTTTCAAATATATCTCAAATTCATCAATCGATTGCTGATTCAGTCGTTTTGTGAAAATTCCAACTATGCTCGAAATCAGAAAATAAATTACAAAAACTAAAACGCCTCGAAAGATGGTTTGAGTAATTTCTCAGGTACTGTACTGAGTATAGAGTTCATTTAAGAAATGTACTTGCAAGTAGCCAGCGGAGTAAAATGCAATCACAAGTTCGATGATAGTGATGATGAGTGTGAGAAGGAGTGAGAAGTTCATAAGGAAAATTATTTCATTTATTGTAGCACATTTTTATAAATTTTGCAAAGAAAATTGTATTTTTATGTTTTTTGCATATAATTTTTACATTCAAAATTTCTAACCACTAAAACCTATGACCACTTTCGCTCAAATCCTCAAAGATGGATATACTTTTGAATGAAAAACAATTTTCCTTGGATCGTCGCAAACGGTCGAAAAAGACGCAGGAGATTTGCCAGTGTGTTTGCCGATAAGTACACTCAATCGTCATGGGCTCATTTCTGGTGCGACGGGAACCGGGAAGACAAAAACCATTCAAGGTTTTCTTGAGTCTCTCTCAAAGGCGGGGATTCCGTCGGTAATAATGGATATGAAAGGTGATGTTTCTGGTATGGCTTTCGCGGGAAGTCCACACCCAAAAATCGATGAACGACTCGCTCATATGTCGAGTGTAGAGTGGAAACCACAAGAATTTCCGGTAGAATTTTGGCAACTTCATGGTGAGGGTGGAGCACAACTCCGCGCGACGATTACTGAGTTTGGTCCGCAACTGCTGGCTCGAATGATGGATTTGACCGATGCACAGCAAGGGGCACTTGCTATCGTATTCGCGTATTGTGATGATAAAGGCCTTTTGCTTGTAGATCTCGATGATTTGAAGACAGTTTTGACTTTTGTGTCAAAAGAGGGAAAAGAAGAAGTTGAAAATACTTATGGAAGCGTGTCTACTGCGACGCTTCGGGTCCTCATGCGTAAAATCCTCGAACTCGAAAATCAAGGTGCGAGTGAATTTTTCTGAGAGAAATCGCTCGAACTCTCAGATGTTTTCCGTACTGATGGAGAAGGGAAGGGACAAGTCAATATCGTGCGACTCATGCAGTCAATGCGGTATCCAGCACTTTTCTCAACTTTTATGCTTTCTATACTTACAGAAGTATATTATAAACTCCCAGAAGTATGAGACATAGATACTCCAAAGGGTATTATTGTAATTGATGAGGCACATATGCTTTTTCGAGATATTTCCAAAAATCTCCTTGATGAAATTGTTTCTATTCTCAAATTGATTCGCTCGAAAGGGGTGGGAATTTATTTTTGTACGCAGACGCCGACAGATATCCCAGAAGAAGTCCTCTCTCAACTCGGACTCAAAATCCAGCATGCGCTCCGTGCTTTCACTGCCAAAGATAATGAAACTATTAAAAAAATGGCAAAAAATTTCCCAGTGACTGAGTTTTATGATGTAGAGACTGAGATGAAAGAACTTGGAATCGGGGAGGCAATCATCACTGGGCTAAATGAAGATGGGCGACCAACGCCGCTTGTTCGCACACTGATTGCTCCGCCAGAATCTCGAATGGATGCAATTACAGATTCAGAACTTGCAAGTATGCTCAGTCTTTCAGATTTGATCGATAAATACCGAGAAACGATCAATCTTGAGAGCGCCCACGAAATCCTCTCTGAGAAAATCCTCACTGCACGAGCAGAAGCGGAGAAAATCCAAGCAGAAAAAGAAGCCAAGAAAAATCCAAGCCTACAAGATACACTTGTAAAAACTGCTACCAAATCCATCGGTACAGAAATCGCCCGCTCCATCGGGAAAAAGATTGGCGGACGACAATTAGGATCTATCGGTGCGAAGATTGCACGGGGGATTCTCGGGAGTATATTTAAGTAGAAAATAAAAACTCTTCAAATTTGAAGAGTTTTTGAAATGTCTATTTTCCTAGCATCACCTTATAGTCAGGATCTTCGAGGATATTGACCTCTACAAGATTGTCAGCATTTTTTATGAGAGTCCTACAGTCCGCGCTGAGATGTCTGAGGTGGAGTTTCTTTCCAGACTTCTGGTACTTTGTCGTGAGTTTATTGAGGGCTTCAATTGCAGAAATATCCGCGACTCGACTCTCTTTAAAATCAATAATTATTTCTTTTTCATCATTTTCTACATCAAAAATTTTATTAAAAGTCTCAACAGAACCAAAAAATAGGGGACCGCTGAGTTCGTAATGTTTGATTCATTTTTCATCCAAATACGTTTTTGCTTTAATGCGAGTAGCATTGTCCCAAGCAAAAGCAAGCGCTGCGATAATCACTCCGATTAATACTGCAAGAGCGAGATTGTGTACAAAAATCGTGACAAGTGTGACCGTCAGCATCACGAAAACATCTATTTTTGGAAATTTGGTAAATGCCTTGAAACTGGCCCACTCAAAAGTCCCAATCGACACCATAAACATCAGCCCTACAAGCGCTGCAATCGGTACTTGCTCAATAAGATTGCTTCCGTACATCACGAAAATCAGCAGAGTGAGCGACGCAATAATTCCTGCAATTCGAGTTCTTGCACCATTTGATACATTGATCAGACTTTGCCCGATCATTGCACATCCTCCCATCCCTGAGAAAAATCCAGAAGTAATATTTGCGGCTCACTGTGCCATCGCTTCTTTATTGCTTTTTCCGTGTGTGCCAGTGATTTCATCGACGATATTGAGGGTCAAAAGGCTTTCAATCAAACCAACTGCTGCCACGATACAGGCATATGGGAAAATAATTTGCAAAGTTTCAAAATTGAAAGGCAGATTTGGAATATGGAAAGGCGGGAAATTCCCAGAAATCGAGCTAATATCTCCGACGCTGACCGTATCAATCCCAAGAAGCATTACAACTGCGAAAGTACTCAAAATCGCTACAAGTGAAGCCGGAACTATTTTTGTAAGTTTTGGAAGTCCCCAGATGATCAGCATAGTAAAGGTCACAAGTCCAATCATGATGAGTAGAGGCGCACCTGTCATCCAAACATTATCTTGCTTGAAATAATCGAGTTGCGAGAGGAAAATTACAATCGCAAGTCCATTCACGAAACCATAAACGACCGAGTGCGGAACAAGGCGCATAAATTTGGCAATTCCGAATCATCCGGCGATGATTTGGATAATTCCTGCAAGAATCACGGTGGCAAAAATATATTCGACGCCATAATTTTTAGCCAGTGAAACGAGGACGATAGCGACCGCACCAGTGGCACCAGAAATCATTCCAGGTCTTCCCCCAAAAACAGAGGTCACAAAACCAACTACAATTGCAGCATAAAGTCCGACAGTGGCATCAAGTCCAGCCAGCATAGCGAAGGCAACGGATTCTGGTACGAGCGCGAGAGCAACAGTGATTCCAGAGAGGATTTCGGTTTTATAGTCAGTTTTTTGTTTCTTATTATTTGAAGAAGGAAGCATTTTCCTGAGATCAAAGAAATTTAGAATTTTTTGCATAAAATCGTATAAAATCATAAATTAGGTCGATTGATTATATAGAAAAGATTCATTTTACCAAAAGATATTTTACTAAAAATTTCTTGCAATAAAAACAAACCTGTGTAACATGAAAACATCCTTTAAATTTTTTTATGACAAATCCAAAAGTCCAATTCATCACAAATTTTGGTGATATTACGCTCAAGCTCTTTCTAAAACACGCACCTAAGGCGGTCGAAAATTTCATAAAACTCTGTGAAAAAGGCTATTACGATGGGATCACTTTTCATCGAGTCATCCGTGATTTTATGATTCAGGGTGGTGATCCATCGGGTGACGGTACTGGCGGAAAAAGTATCTGGGGAAAACCGTTTGAAGATGAATTTTGTGATGAGCTCACTCACAAGGCAGGTACTCTTTCTATGGCAAATGCTGGTCCAAATACGAATGGCTCACAGTTTTTTATAGTGACTATGGAGGATGCGAGTTTTCTCGACGGAAAGCATACGATTTTTGGGGAAGTGACTGATGGGATGGAAGTAGTTCGCGATATAGAAAGTCTGCCGACGGACAATTTTGATAGACCAAAAATGCAGGTAATCATCGAGAAAGCAACAGTTTTATAAAAAACAAAAACTCTTCAAATTATTTGAAGAGTTTTTTTAAATATTTTTCGATTTTTTCAGGTTTGAAAGTCGGTCAAAAGCGTTTTATAGGTTTTCAATTTTCATCAATGAGAAATTTTGTAAAATTCCATTTGATTTTGTTTCCAAAAATCCCCGGCAAACTTTCTCGCAAAAAGACAAAAAGTGGGTGAGCATTTTCGCCGTTGACTTCCATTTTTGCAAACATTGGGAAACTGACTCCATAATTTATCAGACAATTTTCTGAAATTTCTTTCGCGCCTCCTGGCTCTTGATTTCCAAATTGATTACATGGAAATCCGAGAATCACAAAACCCTTATCTTTATATTTTTTATAAAGTTTCTCGAGTCATTCGTATTGTGGAGTAAGTCCACATTTGCTGGCTGTATTGACGATAAGTATCGTTTTTCCTTTATAGGTTTCGAGTGAGATTTTTTCACCTCCGAGTTTTTCGACTTCAAAGTCGTAGATTGTTTTCATGAAAAATAAAAAAATGGAGCCAATGACGGGGCTTGAACCCGTGACCTCACCCTTACCATGGGTGTGCTCTACCAACTGAGCTACATTGGCACGAAAATATTATAAGAAATTTTTGAAAAAATCAAATCTAAATAATATCTGCTAAAATCGTGTCAATCAAAAAATTTCCTTTGTCTGTCAAAATAACTTTTTCGTCTTTTTCTTCTAAATATCA
>JAGYHI010000017.1 GCA_018457335.1 Candidatus Altimarinota bacterium
ATATTTTACAATTTTTTCTACATCGAAATTATCAAAAGCTTTTCTATAATTTTCTCTTTTTTTCAAAATAGTTTCCCAAGAAAGTCAGGCTTGTGCTCCTTCTAAAATTAGCATTTCAAAAAGTTTTTGGTCATCAAAAACAGGAACTCACCATTCTGAATCATGATATTTTATGTAATCTGGATTTTTGAGATTTACCCAAGAGCATATATTTTTATTTTGTATAATTTTTTCATCACAAATTTGCATCATTTTGTTTATAAAATATTTTAAAATTAAAATTATTTCACAGATTTTTTAATATAATGTTTCCAATATCAGATAATATTTGATCATAAAAATATACATTCTAAGAGAACTCACATTGGAGTAAAAATAATTATATTATAAGTAATAGTAAACAAACAACCTATCATGATTCAAATTCTGATTTTTTTATCATCTTTTTGAAATTTTGCAATAAGCATTATATATACTGCTATAAATAAAAGTATATCAGATATCTCCTTGTAGTTAAATAGAATAGGAATTAAATACAGTACAAAAAAGACTGATATCCATTTTTTATTATAAGAAAATAATGAAACCAGAAAAGATAATGTTGATATGACCAACAAAAATCAAGCATTTATTTTTCAGAGTAAAAAATAATGTATTGTTACAAGTATGCAAGAAAGAGTAAGCCATAAAAGTACCTTTTTTCTGTCTTTTACTTGAAAACTTATAAAATCTGTAATAATTGCAATAAATACAAGTATCTGAGAAATAATAAAAAATGTACTAAATTGTGATAAATATTCAAACATATTTTTCAGAAATTAAACATTTAAAATTCTCTCTCCAACTTCAACAGCCTCTTCTTCACTGGAACTCCTCAACCATATCCACCAAGTCCACCACCAGTCTCAATAATCCTGTGACAAGGGACAATAATTGCAATTGCATTGGCTCCATTTGCTGATGCCACTGCTCTGACTGCTTTGGGATTATTGATGCTTTTTGCAAGATCTAAATAGGATGCTGTTTTTCAGTATTCTACCTGCAAAAGTGCTTTCCATACTTGTTGCTGGAAAGCTGTTCCCGCAAGCAAAATTGGTACTGAAAATTCTTTTCTTTCTCCTGATAAATACTCATCAATTTGCTTTTTTGCTTCTGCAATCACTTCATCTTCTTGCTCTATAAAGTCTGCATTTAAGAGTTTTTTAACTCTCCCATCTACTGTTTTTCTCATTTTTCTATAAGCAAAATCAAGAATACAAATTTTTCCTTCAAAAGAAGCAATGAGAAGTTCTCAGATTTTGGTTTTATGATGGGAAGTGTGGATTTGGTTTTTCATAGTTTTTTATTAAAATATTTTCTTCATTATAACAAAAAAAACAAGAAAAATAAAGTTATTTTTCTTGTTCTAAATTTCTCTATTTTTTCACTTCCATTTCCTTATCCTTAAACTTCAATTTCTCAATATTTATTAAACTATTTTTTTCATCTCTGTTTTTTACTGTATCTTCTACAATAGTTTTTCCATTTTCATTATTGATTTTGTATTCACTTGATTTTCCTGAAAAAATCACTGTGTTTGTTCCTGAATTTCCTGTGATAGTATTATCAAGATTATTTACAATTATATTATTATCATTTTTTCCTAAAAGAGTAACATCTTTCAGGTATTGAGAATGATTTGTATATGGTTTTGAGGTATCAAATTTTAGAGAAAAAGTTCCTGAAAAATTTGGTTCAATTCTTGCATTATAAGTGATATATGGATGGAAAAATTTTCCTACTAAATCATATCCCACCTCATCATCTTTTTGAATATTTTTTCTGGTTTTTGATTTATAAATTCCCCACATTCCATTTTCTCATCCATTCCAAGCTCCCCAAAGTCCATAGTAAGAATCTATTACTGAAGCTAAATACTCTTGTGTTAGGCTATTTTCTTTTGCAAGTTCTTGCACCCAAGCCTTGTTTTCTTCTCCTCTTCCCCAAAGATTTTTTGCAAGTCCATTCTTTTGGGCTTTTCTGATTTCTGCCTGATAGGCTGGAAGAGCTCCTGGAAGAGTATTTGCTCCATCAACTCCAATTCCATTATCGTGCACAAAATGCAAAATCTCTTCATAGGCTGCATCTCTGTGATCATAATTTTGCTTCATATACCAATCTCCACCTTCGGTTTGGATTTCATTTTGGTAGAGAGGTTGTCCATTGACCTGATTTCCAACTGGATTTTTTCCATCATCTTTTCCGTTGAGTAAGGCAAGAGTTGCATTATTTTCTCCCATTTTATTTGCTACCCCAGTTTTATCTGCTCCGTATTTTGAACCTGGGAAATTATTTAAATAATGCATCAAAATATTTCTAGCTCTCAAAATTTGTTCATCAGTAATTTTGTCTTGTGCTACAATGTGAATTGCTTTTCCATTTGGTGTAACTACTTTTGTGTATCTGTTGAAATTATTTTTATAAACATTATCCAAAGAATCAGGAATTTTTGTGGAAATATCTGAAAGTTTTGAAGAAACTGTTTTTGAAGTTTGAGAAATGTTTTTGGAGATATTTTTTGGTGTTTCTTGTATTTTTGTATTTTCAATTTTATTTCCATCAACATCATATCAAGGCTGGTTTGCAAGATAGTTAAATTTGTATATTCCTGCTGCTGCAATTCCAAGAAGAATAATTGCAAGGATAATAAGTATTTTTTTCATAAAAATGTAAAATTAAAAGTAAAACATAAAGAGTATACTGAGAAAATACTTTATAGCAAAAGTTTTTTTTCTTCTCAAATAAAACAAAAAAACAAAAATGACTGTAAAATTACAGTCATTTTTTTGATTATTTCTCAACCTCAAACTCCTCTCCATTTTCCATTAAAAATGGATCTGCTGTTTCAGGTGTCGTCATATCTCCATATTTTTTCATAAAATATTCGTGAACTTGTGATTTTTTATCAAAAATAACTGCTTGATATGGAAGGTCAAAACTCAGTTTTTCTAAAAATACAAATTTTCCTTCTGATTCAAGCAAAATTCCAATATGTCAGATAAATAAAATATTATCAAGGTCATCATGATTTATCATTGAAATCACAGAAAATCCAGGTTTTGTGTTGAATTTTATATTGTGTTCTTTAAAATATTTTTTGATATTTTTGAGATGAACTTGTTTGTCTTTTGTCAGAGGAGTTGGGATTCCTGCAAAAAAAGTGAGAAATTTTTTCTTTTCTGTTTCGTCAAAAATTTTCTTTGGGAAATTATCTATTGAAGATTTATCAAAATTTAAAATAAGAGAAGCTTTGTCTGTGAGATTTTCAATATTTACCAAATCTTTGAATAGTGTAAAACTTGTGATTCTACAATTTGTCCCACCAAAATCAAAATTTTTCTTTTCAAGTTTTTCAAGATACATAGGATATCAACCATCTCTTGAAAAATTTGTTATATCTTTAAAATTTCAGTTTGTTAGTCATTCTTTTCCAACTGCATCATTGAAATAATCTACATAATAGAAATAATATTGTATATTTTTTTCTGAAATATTGTATTTTTTTAGAGTATTTTTTATGAAGTTTTGAGTTTTTTGGTCTGTGATATTTGAGTAGGAGAAAGGTTTTTTATTTTTGAGAAAGTTTTCCTGTTTTTCTACCGATCCGCATCATTTATATTCTGCATTTTTATTTGTAAAAATCACTTTATAGTCGTATAAATCTCATTTCCCATCTCAATGACACTCCTCTTTTACAAACTTCCCTTCTAGATTTTTTGCTTTGAAAATAAAATCTTCTCCCTGTTTTTCAAGTTTTTCAATTTCCATGTATATGTGTCACTTTGGATTGGTTTCTGAAAAGAGATTTGGGTTTCCATATTCAAGCTGATTACCTGTAATTTTTATATTCCAAAAAGGCTCAGCCCCGTATGCAAAAAATTTTAAATTTGGATCTTTTTCAGATTCTCATTTTTTACAAAGCAGACTTTCAAAATATTTATAATCTTTTTTTGTGAAAGCAAATTCAAGTTTTGATGCTTTACACCCTTCAAGAGTATTAAATTTTATATATTGATAAGTTAAACTTGAATATATTTTTGTTCATCAGTCTTTGTAAGTTTCTATATTATATGGGAAAAATAAAATCCCGAAAAGTAATATAAAAATAATTGTTGAAATGATTTTTTTATTCATAATATTTTAGTTAAGAAATATTTTGATAATTATATATATTTTTTAATTTTTTCAACTCAATTTTTACCTCATTTTTTATAAACTCCCCTACCCTATTTCTTCCTCTCTTCCCAAATCAACAAAGGAAGAAATATCAAGATAAATCATATCAAAAAAACAAGAAAAATAAAATATTTCCCTTGTTTCAATTTTCTCAAACAAATTCTATTTCCCCACTTTCTTTCTCTCCTGATAGACAAAATAAGGAATCACAGTCACAGCAAAAACAAGTTGGAAGATAATCATTGCTGTAGTAAAAGTTCCATTGATATCACCATCTTTCAAAACCTCTCCTCCAATAAGCACAAAATCCCAAGCCCAATGATACAGCATAATAGGAATAATATTTTCAATTTTTAATCTGACAAAAGCAAAGAAAAGTCCTGCAATAAAAGTCATAAAAAGTTGAGCTCAAATTACAATAATATCTGTTCCAGCAAGAATATTTACAGCATGCAAAAGTGAAAATATTACTGCACTCACCAAAATTGCCTTTACTTTATTATCTTTTAAAAAAGTAGAAAACACTACTCATCTATACACTAATTCTTCTGAAAATCCCACCAAAAATGTAGTCAAAGCAACATCAGAACCTTTAAACACAGTTCCACCTAACCAATGTGGAGTGAAGTTTGCATACACTCCAAGTTCTTTAAATCTTTTCATATCTTTTGGACTTACTACTTCCAAGTGAGAAAGTATCATAGTCATAGGAAGTTTTCCACCAAATTTTTCTAGTCAATAATATTTTAAATTATTTTTTATTTTTCTCTTTCCAAGCCTGAACACGATCTGCTACATTTTTTTGGATATTTCCATAAAAGAAATCATAATCATGAATATGGTAGACTTCATCTCCCATAATCATCATTAAATTCTCTTTATTTTTTGGTGTAGGAATTACCAATGCTCCTTTTTCATCTATTTGAGCTGAGGTAAAATGAGGAATTTTTTCTCCATTTATATCTGCAAAAATATTTTTTTCTTTATCTTGATTTTCTTTATCATCTGTCCAATCAAGAGGATTTATACACAAAGCTCCTTCTTCAATAGTAGGAGATTTTCCACCTTTTCCTATCACATTCCAAGTAATAATTCCAGGAGTTTGAGTTGGAGTTACAGCAAGCGGAATTCCGATAGTATTAATATCTTTTTGTGTGATTGTGTAACCAATAGCATACACTCCAACAAGATTTTTCGTTGGGACAATATCAGTATTTTCCACTAACATATCTTTGATAATATTTGAACCTTGACTATGTCCAGCAATAAAATAAGGTTTTCCTTTGTTTATCTCTTTCATATAATATTCAAATGCTTTCTCGACATCTCTACGGGCAAAATCAATATATTTTTTTCTTTCTTTTACAGAAAGTTCTAGTACAGAAATAGAAGCTTGTCTATACTTCGGAGCATAAATATTACAAGTTTTCCCAAATGCTCCTGCTTGTTTTTCAACTATTTGACGAGTGAAATCATTGCTTTCTATTGTTTCAATACTTGCATTCATACCTTCTTTTTTGTCTGGATAAGTTGTTGGATGCACAAAAAATACATCACATTCTTTTGTTCCAGTTTTTTCAAATTTTATCCAATTTTTTGACTGAGTATAATCAATACTTGTAACTTTTTTTGTTTCAGATGTTGTATTTTCTGTTTGAGTTGCTGGTTTTTCTGGTGTTGTTGGTGTTTTGTCTTGATTGACATTACAGGCTGTCAGCATAAAAGTTGCTATCAGCAAGGTAAATAGAGTTCTCAATTTCATAATAAAAAATTGTTAATAATAAAATAATTTTTGTGTTTTTGAGTTTCACCTAGGGAAAGATGAAAATCAGCAAGAGTTTTTGTAGAAACATAGCAAAAAATTTAAGAAATAAAATGTTGTTGAATTTTTTGGTCAATATACCCACTAATATCTTCAATAAAATGTATTTGTTGTTGTATAAAAGTGTTAAAATCTGGATTTTTTTGAGTCCTAAGTTTCAAGGCTTTTTCTAAAATATTTTTTCTCATATCAAGAGAGTCTTTCCAATCAGTGAGAGATTTGAGAGAATTTTTCACAGAAATATAAAAATATCTTTTTCTGGAATTTTCTGTTTTGGTCATAAAACTCACTTCTCCCAAATCTGTCAAAAATTTCAAAGCCTTGCTGGTTGCACTTTTGCTGATTTTCAAAGTCTCCATTATCTCCTCAAAGGTCAAATATTTTTCATCTGAAATATAGAACAAAGCAATAATTTTTCAGGCAATAGGAGGATATCAAATCATTGTATAGAGTTCAGAAGTTTGAGAAATAAGGTCTTGTTTTTGTTGGTTCATCAGTATCTTTAATTTTTAGTTTCCAAATATAGAAACTAGTGTAAGGATTTTTACTCAGAAGTCAAAAGATAATAAAAAAACCTGAGGAAAATCAGGCTTTAAGAAGGTTGAGAAAGGGGGAGAATTTTACTCAATCCCCACTTCCACCTCACATTTTTTGTATTTTTCTCCAATTTTTTGTAAAATTTCTTGCTTAAAATTAAACAGACTTTGTACACTTTCATTTTTGTCTTCACAAGCAATTCTTATCAACACCAACATATTTTTTCCTGTTTTGTAAATTTGAATATTTTTAATAGTAATATTTTTATAAATGTCAGATTTTTGGTTGATAATTTGCTCAATTTCTCTTTGAATTTTACTTGGTTTTATCACTCCAAACATAGTTTCTATAAAACTCTCTTTCAGCATTTCCCAAGGAGTTTTAATGATAAATGCAATCATCACAAGAGTAATCACAGCATCTCCAATATAGTAGACAAAAAGTGTGTTTCCTTGCTTTGGAAGGAGAGTGACAAACAAAATCACCACCCCCAAAACAAGAGAAATAATCCCATCTACAAAAGAAGCCTTGCTCTCTGCTGTCAGCATTGTACTTCTATTTTCAATTTTTTTATTGAGAAATGAAAAATTCCAACTCATCAGAAAACATAAAAATGTCATTGCAAGTGAATAGTATAAAATTCCTCCCATTTGAAGCATTTCTCCCTGATCCAAAAAGAAAAAATTATACAACTTTACAATGGCTGAAAATCCTGCAATCACAATCAAAGTAAAAGAAAGAAGGCTTTTCAAAGTCCCATAAAGAGGCTCTAAAAAATACATTCCATCAGGAAATCTCTGAGTTTTTTTGTCAGAAAATTTGCTAATCAAAATAGCAACAACACACCCCAAAGCTGAAATCAAACTAAAATTTCCATCAAGAAAAAGGGCATCAATATTGGTCTGTAAATACATATACCAACCTGCAAGTCCCATTATAAGGTTTATAAAAAATCCTATTATCAAGGCTTTGGTTTCTATATTTTGATCTTTTTTTGTGGTCATGTTTTTTTATAAGTTATTTTTAATTCTTTAATTTTCTATAATTCCAATAAAACAACATAGAAATCATCACTGCTCCCGAAATATCAAGAAGCATATCTTTTTGTGCATCCCAAATATCACCTTGTGAACCAAGAAAACTTGCTGCCTGCTCTCAACCACAAACCACTGCATAAATGGTCTCAATAATTTCATACAAAGCTCCCCAAAAACCAATCACCATAATTCCCACAAAAATAGCTACTTTAAAATTTGAAACCCACTTTTTCCTCAAAAAAATCTCAGCAACTGGATAAGCCAAAATCCCAATCAAAAAATGTGCAATTCTATCATAATTATTTCTCCCTTCTGGAAAAATAAAATCAAAATTTAGATAGTTTAAAATTGAATTTCCATAATCGAAAGGAACATTTTCAAAAGTATAATGTCCTCAAATAGTGTGAATACAAAAGAAAAAAGTCATAAAAAAATATGAAGTATTTGAAAATCTAAATTTCCTAAAAGTCAGAATCAAAATCACAACTGGTATCAAAACTGGAATATTTTCAGCCCACCAAACAGACCTATCTGCTGGGTTTATTGCACAGATTGTGAAAATAAGAATGTAGATTCCAAGCATAAAATATGGGAAATGTTTTTGGAGGTTTTTCATAATTTTTGGTTATTTTGTAAAAATATATATTTTGATTATAGGGTTTTTGGATGAATTTGCAATTTTAAAGTTTGGAAAATTGGGAATTTTTCGTATAATGAATTTTAAATAATTCTTAATTTTAAAAACCTATGACAAACTTACTCGACTCCCTAAAATGGAGATATGCAGTCAAAAAATTTGATGCAAGCAAAAAAGTTTCAGAAGAAGATTTACAAGAATTGGTTGATGCTTTTGTGCTGACTCCTTCAAGTTTTGGGCTCCAACCTTGGAAACTTCTCTATGTGGAAAATATGGAAAAAAGGCAAGAAATTGCAAAATATTGCTGGAATGATTCTCAAATTTTGGAATCAAGTGGGATTTTTGTATTCACAAGAGTGGCTGATATT
The DNA here is from genome assembly GCA_018457335.1 of Candidatus Altimarinota bacterium. The sequence goes on from JAGYHI010000017.1 coordinate 8,617, forward strand.
TCTGATAATTTGGTGGACAAATTTATTGATTTTATTGTGGAGAAAAAAGGAACTCCAAGGGAATATCTGAAAGGATATGAGGATATGATGAAAAATTTTCTTATAAATCTTGATGAGACTGAAAAACAGCATTGGGCTGAAAAGCAAGTGATGATTGCACTGGGAAATATGATGGATATTTGTGCTTTCAAAAAAATAGATTCGTGTCCAATTGAAGGTTTTCAAAAAGATAAAATTGATGAGATTTTAGGACTTTCAGAAAAATGACTTGCAAGTGTAGTTTTACTTCCAATTGGATACAGAGATGAAAATGATGAACATTTTAAAAGAGGAAAAGTGAGATTTGAAAAAGAAATGGTTTTTGAGAGGGTTTAAATATCATTTGGAAAATTAATTTTTTTTAATCACTGTCATTCTGAACTTGTTTCAGAATCTATTAACTTCAGTAACTTATAGATCCTGAAATAAATTCAGGATGACATTATATATTTTAATTCTTAATCTTAAAAAATATGAAAGAAGTCATCCAAAGAATAAATAAAATGGAAAAAATTCTCAATGATTCGGAAAAATCATTTGATGAATTTGAAAAAACTTTAGAAGATTTTGAAAAAAATCAAGAAAAATTTGGTGAGTTAGAAGATTATTATTTCTCTGAAAAATGGAGAGAAGATAAAAAATATGATGAACAAGGAAAAATTTCAAAAGATATTCCTACTTGAGTTTTAAGTGAGGATGGTATTTGGAATCTGAGTGTGAGAAATAAAGAACTGGGAATTTCACTGATAAAATTAGGGTTGAAAATGATAGAGAAAGAAAAATAGACTTGTTTACAAGTCTATTTTTCTTTCTCCAATCCTTAATCCATTTTCAACTTTTCTTTCAGGTTGAATCAAGGTAACCTCATTTTCTTCTCCCACACTTCATAAAATCAAACATCCACTCATAATATTTGCAATTTGCTTTGGTGGAAAATTCACAACCGCAACAACTTGTTTTCCGATAAGCTTCTCGGGAGTGTAGAGTTTGGTAACTTGAGCAGAAGTTTTTCTTGTTCCATATTCTCAAAAGTCCATTATTATTTTATAGGCTGGATTTTTTGCTTTTTCAAACTTTTCAACAGAAATAATAGTCCCAACTCTCATTTCTACTTTTGTAAAATCATTCCAAGTGATTTTTTCAGGGTATAGAGACATAATTTCTAGGTTATATTTATTGATTTTAGAATAAGTTTTAAAATTTACTTTTCCTCATAAATATAATCAAAAATTGACTGCATTGTCTCAGCTATTTCCTTATTTTCTATCAGTAGTCCAGTTATGGAATCATTCATCGAGAGAAAATGCGTCTTGTTTCCATAAATTTTTATAGAGATTCAAAGATTTAAATCCTCTTTTCTGATTGTTTTATGTTGGAACTTTTTCCAATTTTTCTCGTTTTCATAAGCTTCTCGATTGAGGATAATTTTCATGTCAGGCTTTTTCTTAGTATGCTTAAAAATTTCATTCCTCAGTTTTCTGAGTTTATTTCTTTCTCCGGTTTTTCTATTGGCATTGGAGCTAAAAATTCGAACCAAATCAGGATTATCTTCGAGTTCAATTTTGTAGAGTTTGGCAACATTTTCGACTCATTCAAAATAATAGACTTTTGGTTTTGAGGCAAAGTTGTTGTTAAGAGCCTGTAATTCTGGAAGTTTTTGCTTCAAATTTGCGATTTGCTTTTCAAAAATTTCATACAATTCTTGTGGATTTGTGGCCTCGTAATAACTCACATTATTTTTGATATATTTTTGCAAAAATCATTTTTCCTCCATTTTTTCGACGATTGCGTAGAGGGTTGTTCTTTTGATACCAGAAAATTTTGCAATATTCGAGATAGCTGTGATTCCTAATTCGAGATTGGTGATGTATACCAAGATTTCATTTTCAGAGAATCCAAGTTTTTGTAAAATATTTTTTATTTCCATAGTTTTATTATTAATAATAAGTTGTCATTTTTGACGACAGTATTTTATGAATTTTATTTGAAAATACAAATTTTTCTTTTATAATGGTTTCATCTTAATCAAAATATTGTTAATTTTTTAGACTTAATAAAAATTATGAAAACATTTGACTATAAAAAATGAAGTTTGATTTTACTTTCATGAATCCCTGGATGTGGTAAATCAACTTTTGCAAAAACACATTTCCCAAAAGATTATATCATTTCAACTGATGAAATTCGCGAAAGATATTTTGGAGAAGAATATAAGTTTTTTGAAAATGGAGAATTTTGAATTGGAAATTTTGAAAGTAATGGAGCTTTTATTTTTGAAATGGTGATGAAAATTGCCAAGCAAAGATGCGAAGAATGACTTACAACCGTTATTGATGCGATGAATTTGAAAGATTCCGACAGAAAAAAATTTATAGATTTATGAAATTGGAGCAAAATTTATACGCTTATCTTCCCGACTACAAAAGCTTTTGAACAAAATGAAAAACGCAAAGCGACAAAATGATATATTCCTCAAAAAGTTTTAGAAAAGAAAATTCTCTCTTTCCAAAAAAGGACAACCATAAAATGAAATACCATTGTTTATGCCGATGAAATAGAGAAAGTTCAAGAAAAATTCGAACAATTATCTCTGGAAGAAAAGAATAATATTTTGATTTTTGGGGACATTCACGGAATCAAAAATTTTTACCAAAATTACAAATATTTACAAGAAAAATACACCAAAAATGGACAAAAACCAATGAATATTTTTATGGGGGATCTTGTGGATAGAGGGGATTTGAGTGTGGATAATTTATGTTTTGTGATGAGCGAAACCAAAAAATGAAACGCAAGAATGATTATGGGAAATCACGATTTGAAACTTTTGAGAAATATCAAAAATTTCTTAGAAACGGGGAAAATCGAGGATTTTGTCGAGGCAAGATACAAAACGATCAAGGATTTTGTGGAACTTCACAAAAAAGACGGAATATATAATGGTTGCATCGAAGAAATTCAATGAGAAAATTTTAATCTTCATAAGGTCAAAAATTTCCTTGAAAATCTTCCTTTTTACAAAAAAATTATCACAAATTCTGACAGGCAGTATATAATTACACATGGTCCGATTTTGATTCCAGAGAATTTCGGAAATCTCAAAAAATCACAATGCATTTTTGGATCCGAACAATTAAAAGAAAATCTGCGAGTAAATAGAGAACAAGCTGATGAAAATAATACAAATTTTATCAAAGTGGCAACAAAATTATTTCAAAAAAATGGAAAAACTTGTGTTTTTGGGCACGTGGATCTGCAAAAATATATCAACGAAAATAATGCAAAATGAATGCATTCTTTGGAAGGGAGTGTGGATACTGGTGGAGTAATGAAAGTTCTTGTTTTGGAGAAAAATGGAGACGAAATTATTGAAACCATTGAGACTTTTGATTCAGGCTTGAATTATTCAAGGGGGCAAAGTGAAACAGGAGAATACAAGAATTTTGCCAATATGGACACCAAATTAATGTATAGAAGAGAGCTTGGAGATTTGACGATTTTTAAATATGCAAGAAATGTTTTTTATGATAATTCGTGGCTAAAAAATTCAGACGAAGAAAATAAACGACTTTTACAAGCCCGCGGAATTGTTTTTGATAGGCTTGGAAATGTGATTTCATACCCTTTTGACAAAGTTTTTAATTATGGAGAAATTCTCAAAAATAGAAACGGAGATATTGTCACAGAAAACAAACTTCCTGATGGGAAATATCAATTTGTAGAAAAATTGAATGGTTTTCTTGGGATTATTTCGCAGGATTTTTATAACAGGAATTGATTTCTTATCCATACTTCTGGAAGTTTAGAAAGTCCATTTAATGAGTATATCAGAGACCTTTTGACTGATGAGCAAAAAATAAATATAACAAAATTTTTCAAAACCAAAGGGAAGCATACTCTGATGTTTGAGGTGATTCATCCGTCTGATCCCCACATTATTTCTTATGGAGATTCTGATTTTGGATTGTATCTGATTGGAGCGAGGAATTTGCAAGCAGAAAATCTGGATTCTATGGAACTTTTGAGCGAAAAAGAACTTGATGAACTTGCGAAAAATCTTGGTTTGCGAAGACCGAAATATTTTGAGGAGGATTTCGAAGATTTCAAAAAAAGAATTACAAAAGAAAAAATTGAAGGATATATGGTGCGAAATTTGAAAACCGGGAAGCATCTCGTAAAAATCAAATTTCCATATTATTTGGTGACGAAATTTTTGGCAAGAATGGGGGAAAATAACTTGAAATTCTTATTTTCGAATAAGCAAAAGTTTTTAGAATCCAAAAATATCGATGAAGAGTTTTTCCCACTTGTTGAGTATATTTATGAAAATAAAGAAGAATTTTTGGGACTTGATGAACTTGGAAGAGTTGTAAAAATTCGAGAATTTTTAGAAAATAATTTTTAAGATTATGTTACAAAAAATTTATATCAAAAGACTTGGGATTGTTCCAATAAAAGAAAATCCGCGAGTGAATACAGCCCAAAAAATCACATTTTTGTCAGGATGTACAGGGCTTGGATTTGAATTCAAAAATCCAGAAAAATACAATAATTCTGTTTTAGAAAATTGCGAAAAAACAATTGAAATTTTGACAGAAATGCGAGGATGAAATGTTTGAAAAGTTCCACTTTTTCAAGGATTTCCAGAAAATATTCCAGATGATGCTGAATATTTTGAGAAGAGAATTTTAGGATTTGTGGGAAATTTTCTTGGATTTTTTCAGCACGGAAAAACACTTTCAAATGGAGTGATCGTCCCAGAGTGGCTGTTTGATATTGAGGAATTTGGAGCAAATCCAATTACACAATTTCAGGAGAAAGATCTTTTCACAAAAGCGTTAGAAAGACAAAAAAACAAAAAAAGTGATTCGGCTGTTTCTTGGGAAATTTTGGAATTTGTAGACGAAAAAGAGGCACAAGAAAGAGTAAAAAAATATTTGCAAGATATTTTGTATTCTAAGTCTTCGATCAAAGAATCACTTCACACGGAAGTGGAATTTTTGCTTGATTATTTTGGAGTGGACGAAATCGATTTTGAAAAAGTGGTTTTCAAAGAAATTCAGGCTTTTATTTCAAAGTTTTTGTGGAATAATGGGGAGTATGGGATTCTCAAAAATCTCATCAAAACACCAACGGATATTTTGCGACTTTTGGCAAGTTTGACGCATTCTGACATTTCTCTTGCGACTAATATCAAATTCCCAAAATTCAAAAGAGCACAGAGAAGATTTATCTTGGAAACTCTCGAAAAATCGGGAGATTTGACTGACGATTTCCATAAATACAAAAATTTGTGGAAAAGGCTTGGAGAATATTTGCATCCTCGTGAATATGCGGGAAGATATCCAAAAACAGCAGAATATTTCCAAAAAATTCGAGAAGGAAAACTTGAAACTTTCAATGCAAAACTTGAAAAATCTTTACAAGAAAAAGATATTCAGGAAGTGCTTGATTTAGTCGGATCCAGAGCTGGAATTTTTGGAAGAAAATTGCACGAAATTCTCGAAAAATGATCAGAAAAGACTGACGAAATTCTCGAAAAATTCGAAAAAATAGCCTCAAAAATTGAACTCAAAAATCTTTTGATTCTGAAAAAATATTTTGGCACGATAGAAACGAGCAATTATAGAACGATAATTAACAAAAAATGAAAAATAAAAGTTTTAGAAAATCGCAAAAATAGGCTTTCGAAAGTGACCTTGAAGCAGATTGACACAATTCTTCAAAAAACAATTCTTTCAAAACTTGAAAATAATTCACCGTTTTGTGAAAATGAAGAAAAAAAGAAAGTATTTTTGTCAGAAGATCTCAAAAACATTATGATTCCGCTTTCTTCGAGAAAAGCTTTAGATGGCTATTATACTTGCGGAAGATGAAGTCAATTTGATATTGATATGAACAAAACTTTGAGGCTCTTTACCTATTGGAAAGAGGATAATTTTAGAACTGATGTGGATTTGTCTGTGATATTTTTTGATGAAGATTTCAATGAAAAATGACATGTGAGCTATACAAATTTGAAATCCGAAGGAATTGTGCATTCATGAGATATTCAGTCTGCACCGCACGGAGCTGTTGAATATATTGATCTGGATCTCAAAAAATTCCAATCCAAAAAGCCATTTTTCCCAAGAAAAGAGAAAAATATACGCTATATTTCTGTTCAAATTTATAAATATTCGGGAGATGATTTTGAAGATATAGAGTGTTTTGCAGGTTGGCAAATGAGAGAAAAAATTGACTCAAATTACAAAAGTTTTGATGAAAAAACTGTGGCAAATAAATTTGATTTATATGGGAAAGGTTCATATTTTATGCCTTTAATTGTGGATGTGGAACTTGGTAAAATTATATATACTGACCTGTCCATAAATGCGGCTAATAATTACAATAATGTAGTTTTTAACAGAAGCGTGGAATACTGTATGTCCATAAATGCGGCTAATAATTACAATAATGTAGAATGAAGTTTGGATACTGTTGAGATTTTGGTAAAAGAAATTATAAAATTCAAAGATTCAAAACCGAACATTTATGAATTGATAAATGACCATATTCAGGCAAATAATTGCGAAAAAGTTGAAAAAAAGGAAGAAGCGGATATAATTTGTGATGTATTTGATGGAGATTATAATATTAAGAATGCAGAGAAAATTTTAGCAGAACTTCTATAAAATTAAAAAACTTTTGAGGCTTAAAAATTCCTTCCTTCTCCTGCCGTGTAGGCATAAAAGTCACCAAACAGGGATTTTGCTTTCCTCAAAAAATCCAGGGCTTAAAATATGCTTCCTTCTAAATCTTGTCACCTTGGAGGTCGTGGGTTCGATTCCTACCTTCTGGAAACAGAAGTAGCTCAGTTGGTAGAGCACCAAGCTTTTATAGTATATTTACTTTCCCTGAAAAAAAGGCTTATGTAGTGCTTCCTCCTACAAACTTGATAAATAGCACTACTACTTCCCTTTTTTATTTGATATACACATGAAAAACATAAAATCCATCCACCAAAAACTCAAAAAAATAGACAAAAAACTCTACATTGTTGGAGGTTTTTGTCGTGAGAAAATTTTGCGAAAACCGAATAGTTGAGATATCGATTTAGTGACGGATGTAACACCAGATGAGATGAAGAAAGTCCTCAAAATTGCAGGAGAAATTGGGAAAAAATATGGGACTTGCATCGTTTCGGAGTGAGGAGAATCCTTTGAACTCACAACTTTTAGGAAGGATATTTGAAGTATCAATTTTAGAAAACCAGCCGAGGTCGAGTTTACTGATTCTCTTGAAGAGGATTCGCAAAGGAGGGATTTTACTTGCAATGCGATTTATTTTGATGTGGAAACGGAGGAATTTATCGATTTTCACTCAGGAATTGAGGATGTTCAGCAAAAAATTATTCGTTTTGTGGGGAATCCGAGGGAGAGAATTCACGAAGATGCTTTGAGGATTTTGAGGTGTATTCGTTTCAAAAATAAGTATAATTTTCAGTTTGCAAGTCCTGAATATATTGAGATTTTTCAAGAAAATATCGAAATTCTGAAAAATATTTCTATGGAGAGAATCAAGCAGGAACTTGATAAAATTCTGACAAATCCAAATAATGTGCAGGCTTTGGAGGATTTGAAACAGATTGGATTTTTGAAAATTTTTCTTCCAGAACTTGATCGTTTGGATCAGTTTTGAGGGAATAAGCACCACCTCGAAGGAGATATTTGGATTCACACGAAAATGTGTGTACAGGAAATGAATCAGATTATTTTGAGAGAAAAAATTACCGGAGAAAGGAAGCTTTTGCTTTTGTGGTCTATTTTACTTCACGATATCTGAAAAGGTCCGACTTATTCGGTGGGTAAGGACGGGGAAAGTCATTACTACAATCACGAAAATGTGGGAGCAGAAATGTTCAAAAATAACCTTGCAAAAAGGCTGTTATTTCCAAAAAATTTTGAAAAAGAGATATATTTTTTGATTCGAGAACATTTGAGGCTGTTTATGATTCCAAAAATGAAAAAACTCAAAAGCAGAAAATTGATGATGCACGAATATTTCCCTGATCTGATTTTGCTTTGAGAAGCAGACAACAAATGAAGAATCCCAGCAAAACTTGATTATTTTGAGGAAATTGCAAGTATCTACAAAGATTTCCAAAAACTCCTCGAAACAAAAACATTTTTCACATGAAAAGATGTCTTGGAAAAATTCCCAGATTTAGAAGGGAAGAAAATTGGAGAAAAGTTAGAACAGTGGAATAATAGAGTGTTGTTGGAGGATTAGAAAAGTAATTCCCATATATAAATTATAATCAAATCATAGAAATTTGTTCTATGATTTTTTTAAAAAAAGATTTGCATTTTTTAAAAAATTCTGCTATAATTTTACCGACCGTTCAGTAATATTTTTTATTTTCATAGATATGCAATCAACTATCAGTAAAATTCTCAAAGAAATCAACGAGAAAAAACAAGAACTCTCAAAAGAATACGACAAAATAAAAGAAAAGTATGACTTTGAATTTATTAAAGGAAAAATCATATTTTCAGACGAGCAAAAACAAAAGTATAAAAAAGAGAAAAAATCGATTTTTGATACGATTTTTACAGCGCAAGTACGAGAAATTCTTTCAATTCCTTTTATTTATGGGATGATTATTCCTTTTATTGTTCTTGATATTTTCCTCTTTGTCTACCAAAATACTGCAATGCGGCTCTATAAAATCCCACTCGCAAAAAGAAAAGATTATGTCGTATTTGACCGAAAATTTCTTGGATATCTCAATGTCATCGAAAAAATAAATTGTCTTTATTGCTCATATGGAAATGGACTCCTCGCCTATGCTCGAGAAGTCGCTGCCCGTACAGAGCGATACTGGTGTCCAATAAAACACGCAAAAAAACGACTTGGAAGTCATAATTGGGAACAACTTTTTGCTGATTATGGAGATAGTAAAGGATTTCGAGAACTCTACTCGGAAGAAAAAAATTATGAAAAAGAAATAGAGATCACAAAAGAAAATAGTGCAAAATAATT
>JAGYHI010000018.1 GCA_018457335.1 Candidatus Altimarinota bacterium
GAATAAGAGAAATGGTTTTTGATACTTTTTGGCAGCAAAAAGTATAGAGGGAGTGGGGGTGGAATGTTTTTTAGGAAGGAAGAGGAATTTGTTTATTGGCTGGATTCCGGATCGGAGTCCGGAATGACATATGCTGTTTTTGAGATAAAAAAGGTTGAAAATCCTGAATCAGGTTCAGGATGACATTTTTATTTTCACCTTCCCAAGTTGTCATCCTCGGGCTTGAGGAGGTGAATTTCATGAAACGAAAGAGAGGCTGCCCTGGGATACCCGGGGATCCAGTACAGCGTTTTCTTCCAAACAGGATATTTTCACCCAGATTCCCGCCTGCGCGGGAATGACATATTTTTATTTTTTTCATCAAAAAAATACTATACCTAGTAAGGTATAGTATCAATTTTATATTTAAAGTTTCACTTACAAAATTCCCTTCTCTACACTCTCAAAAAATTCATTTTTTATCGCCAACCATTTTTCATCTTGACGTGGAAGGTTTTTAAAATCATCTTCACTTATCCACATCTTGATAGCCTCTTCAAGGAAAATAGTATTTTGACTTCATTTGACATAAAAGACTTCTTTTTCGGAGATTTCATCGGAGTATGATTTGACATACTCGCCGATTTCACGAGATGAAAGTGCTGATTTTGTCGGGAGGATATCAGCAATTTTTGGAAATACATACTTTCGCATCATCGGACCAACAAGGAATACTTGCACACTTGGACAATCCTGAAAAATCCGAATAATATCATCAGCTAATTGCAAATGTAATTTTTCCTCTTCTGGTCAAAGTTCGCGCATATCTCCCAGCACAAGCACTATATTTTTTGTTTCAAAAAAATCTACAAGTGATTCAAGTCCGGTTTTGATACTCAAATATCCTCCATTATAACTTCCATCGATAATCAGTGAATTATTTATTCATTTAAGGAGTTTTCATCGTCATTTTCGTACTTTCATACTTTTCATACTTTCCTGTATTTTCTCTTTATCTATGTGCATTTTGTGAGCAATATACAGGAGAGAGAGGAGATTTTCGATGAGGAAAAACCCAACCGACGGATAGTAGATTTCGTAGATAATTTCGTCTATTTTTACAAAGGCTGTCGTTCCTTTTTCTGAGATTTTCATATCCTGGACTTGCATCGACTCTTGGCAAGAAAATCCATAAAGTGGAGTATCAACTGGAACATTTTCTGCGAGTGACTCGTGGACGACTGCTTTTTTTGCATAAGCAAGGATTTTAAGTTTTTCTTTCCTATAATTTTCAAATTTTTGAAATTGCTCGATATGGTTTGGCTCGATTGGAGTGACGATAGCAATATCTGGCGTCGCAATCGAAAGAAGAAAGTCCATCTCCCCCGGATGATCGATTCCATATTCTAAAATCAAATAACGCGGATACGGACGAAAATACCGAATCATCGCCGTGTAGGCCACCTTCATCCATAAAAATAGATTTTTTCAACCGGTTTTTTCACCGATGATAGAGAGCGGAAATCAAAATTCTCAATTATAATTATATTTTGAAATTTCAACGGCATTTTCTCAAAAAGCCGTGCAAAAAAGGGTGGCAATATTGTGCGTCGTGGTAGTTTTTCAGACGGTGCCAGTCACACCAATTACATAGGGTTTATGTTTTTTTATGAGAAGACGAGCCAGAAATGCAAGATACTTCCGTAAAACTGCATGCATAGAAAGAAATTAAGAAAATATCATTTGTACTCTAATTTTTAGTATCATACATAAATATATAAAAAAAGCAAACAAAAACACTCTCAGAGCGAAATTTTTACTTGCAAAATTTGAAAATTTCTATACTATTAAGGAGTCTATATTTTTATATTTTATTTTTTATGTCTGCTGTCACTCATAATGGTTTTTCTTTTGAAATCCCTGATATTATCCAACAAAAATATCCTGAACTTGTTCAATTGCTTCTTTATAGTGAGTCAATTGATAATAATGAAAAGCAATATTGGTTTGATATTCTTCCATCGATGACTGATCCTCAAATCGATCGACTTTTTGATATCCTCATGACAGAGCGTCGCCAACTCGAAGAGCTCAATATGAAATATCAAGAAGAAATCAAGAATCTCAACGATAAGCATATGATTCAATGGCAGAGTCTTCAATCAAAAAAAGCCAAAGAAAAAGTCCAACAAGCCGAACAAAATGATTCATCAAAAGAAGATGCTGCTGATGCACTTGATATGCTTAATACTTTATAAAGTTTCGATCCTATGATTCAACTCATACCGATTTCTCATAATTTTCAAGAGGATACATATCACGTACGATCTCATGTGCTTTCACCAGAGCAAGATATTTCAGTTATTCTTACTTTACGTGGTAAACAAGAAAATATCCTCTCTATTTTAGAAGACCATCTTCTAGAAACAACCTCAGCAACAGCGTGGGAAGATGCAAAAGAGGATGGCGATTTTACATATATCACAGAACACTATAATCAACACATAAAAAGCTTGGAAGACACTGATTTACAAGATGTAGATATTCTTCTCGCGGTAATCAAAGATACCATTTTGACGGTTTCAACTGTTTGAGATGCAGGTGCTTTTTTAGTAGATAATACAATAACAACTCAAATCACTTCTGAAAATACAAGTAGGTATGAGTTTTCTATGCTTACAAATGGAGAAATCACCAAATGATCAAGTATATTTTTGGCAAGTCAGAATATACAAGAACTCTTAGGTAATGAACTCCTTCAAGAATTAAGTGTACTTGAGAAAGATGCTTTTAATAGTGTTATTACAACACTATTAAAAAGAGAAGTAGAACAATCAATTCATCTCGTGCGAATTCGACATCCTCAAAAAGTAGCAAATCGTCTTGGAAAAAAAGAGGTGGATAATTATATGAATATTGCCCGAAATACTGGAAAAAAATGGATTCATTCTCTCAAACAACATAGAATTTGGAAGTATTCACAAGAAAAAATGCGAAATATGATAAATCTTGAAGATAAAAGACAGCAGTATGTTTTTCTTGGTATCGGAATGGTAATTTTGTTTTTATTGGTTTACATGCTTTTGATTGGTATTGGTAATTATATTACTGGTGTACCAGCACAAGTACAAACACAAATTCAACAAGCAAAAAATCTTGTCGAAGAAAGTAGTGGACTCACTAATAATCAAGAATCTTTTGAAGAAAAAATCAATCAAGCGGAAGATCTTATTTTTGAACTCAAAAAACAAAATATTAAAACAAAAGAGATTCAAAATCTTGAAACTCGAATTGATATTCTTAAAAAAGAAACCTATGATATTCAGACGGTTGATTTGACTCAGGCTAGTTCACTTTTCTCTATCGAGGGTATCATCGATCCAATTGGTGTAATTGAAAAAGATAATAAATTAACATTAATTGGAAAAAGGAAACTTATACCCGATGTAGTGCGAGATTCAAATTTTCCAGAAGCTATTGAATATCCTCAAGGAAATGAAGCTCAATATTTCAGTAGCAACGAAGCTGGTAAAATCTATATTACAACAAATTCACATCACGTACTTTCTCCTTCTGGGAAAAGTATCAATTACATAAATGCTATGGGTGGAAAATGATGGGATTTCCTTGGTCCAATTGATACTTATGGAAGCAATCTGTATTTTGTAGGAAATAAAGAAGATCAGATTATTAAATATGTTCCGGGGCAAAATCTCACATTTTCTAAAAAAACAGATTATCTTCCAAAAAAACTTAATGATATTTTAGACATAGGCATTGATGGTGGTTTTTACCTTCTTATGAAAAATGGACAAATTAACCGATATTATAGCGCAAGTAATAAAGGAATATACCCTCTTACACTCAATAAAATCCCAAACACTTGGAGTATAAATCCAAAAGAGTCTGCTCAAATTATCACTTCAGACCGACTTTCATACGTATATATCCAAAATGGAAAACGCGTCTGGATTTTTTCACCAAATACAAAAGATTATAAATCTATCAAATCACTGGATTACATTGCTCAACTTGAAATAAAAACAAACGAAAAACTCGAAAGTATCACTGTACCACGAGATGGACTTATTTATGCCACTACTAGTAAAGGGATTTTTGAAGTTTGATTTGAGGTTGTAGACGGACATCTTACACTTCTTCGATAATATGTACAGTATCCAAGCAATCATACTTAATAAACGTTATATACGAGAAAAACAATTCCACATTACCCTTTTTTCGAGAGAATATGGAAAAATTTCTGTATGGTGTTATAAAAAGCATTTTTCCTGAGATATTTGAGATATTATCTCTTGTTCAGTCGAAAGAAAAAATAACATTAATAAACTTAAAAACTTTTCTATTCGACATCATCTTATCAAAAAACACTGGGAATATACGACGCTCATTCAATTTTTATATACTATAAAGAGTATCAGTGAGGTTTTTGCAGAATATGATAATGCTTCCTATATTTATGATGATTACACTATCACTCTCAAAAATACTGGTGAAAGTATATCTTATGATCAGTCTCTTCTTTTACAAATGCGGATTTTAAAATATTCTGGACTCCTCAATCCGAGTTTTTTTGAAAATGATCCAGTGCTCGATTATATCTATAAAAATATCACGAAGACACCCCTCTCAAAAATCCTCTCAGCAAAATCTCTCAAAGAAACGCAAAAAGAAATTATCCAAAAAGGGAACCTCTATACACTTGCTCAATTTTCTGAATTATAAAGGATTTTTTTATGATTTTATATATATTCATACTTTTCATACTGGGTACCATTTTTGGGAGTTTTTCTAGTGTCCTTGTATCTCGTTGGAAAAATAAACAGAGTGGCATTTTTCTCGGGCGAAGTGAATGTCCAAAGTGCAAACATATCCTTTGATGACTCGAACTGATTCCGATTTTTTCCTATCTTTTTCAAAAAGGAAAATGCAAAAATTGTAGTATAAAAATTTCAAAATTTTATCCATTTTGTGAAATCCTTATGGGGATTATTTTTGTGATTATTTTTCTTGCAAATTATAAACTTGGAATTACTGTTTTTGATATTTCTTTTTGGATTACGCTCTTTTTTGGATTTGTGATTTGAGTCTACACGCTCTATGATCTCAAATATATGGAAATCCCAATGCAAATAATGATTCCAGCACTTTTGGTTGTTTTTGGAAGTTTTATTTATTGATACTTATCAAAAAATTATAGTATTTTTTTTGAATTTCATACTTTTCCTACTTTTCCTACTTTTGAAATTTTTCTAAAAAATCATCTTTTTTGAGGACTCTATTTATATACTTTTATTTACTTGCAAATCCTTATTTCTGGCAGTCTTTTTCTGATTCGCAAAAAGCGTTACAAAGAAATTTTTTGACTTGTACTATTTTATGTTTCATTTTTTTGGGATTGCTTTTTGGATTTTTTTAGACCTTCAAAAGAAGAAAAAAAGAATGACCCAGAAGAAGAAATCGAGACTTGGGTTGGTGCTGGTGATATGATGATAGCAGTTTTTTCTGGTCTGACTCTCGGGATTATTCACGGAATTGCGAGTTTTTTTATTGCTTATATTTTAGGGAGTCTTATTGGGATTATTTATCTCATCATATGTAAAATCCAAAAAAAGAAATCCAATCATCAGATTCCTTTTGGACCATTTTTGTGAGCCGGCTGGCTTATGAGTTTTTTCTTTTATAGTGAGATTTTAGAATTTGTGAGGATTTTATTTTTTATAGGATAAATCTTAATTATCTTAATCGAATCTATTTCAAAAATACTTTAATTTCCCTTTCATATTCATTTGCTTTTTTATTCAAAGTAGCATTTGTGATTAAATCAAACTCATGAACTAGTTTATTTCTAAGTTTATGTAACTCCCAAACCTTGTCTAAATCTCAAACTTCATTTGGTTCTTTTTTTAAAATCTCTCAAAAAGTTCACTCATAACCAAGCTCTTGCAAAATCTTATGATAAAGTTTATCATAATCTATAATTTTTTGCTTTGGATTATTATAAATTGAATTTATATTTTTTAATAACTTTTTTAATTCTTTTTGTTTTACTTCATCTAACTTTTTCTTTTTAGAATACTTTAAAACCACACTTACACCAAAAAATATTGTTCAAACAAACGCACAAATTGCTCAAATTTCATACCAATTCATAATATTTTAATTAAATTATAAAATTTTTAACTCTCTTTTAAAATTCTTTCTTTTAGGTCATCCAATCCTATTTTTTTATAAGCACTTACAAAAACAGGATTATATTTTGCAAACTTTTCCTTTAAATATTCTAAATAATCAACTTCCATAGTCTGTCATTCTGAATTTAGTTCAGAATCTATTATTTGAGATCCTGAAACAAGTTCAGGATGACAAGAAGTTCATAAAATTATATTTTTCTTTTTCCCTAAAATCCCATCTATTTTATTAAAAACATAAATCTTTTTTTGATTTGCTCAAATTCTATCTA
This sequence comes from Candidatus Altimarinota bacterium, assembly GCA_018457335.1. Next base: position 6,461 of record JAGYHI010000018.1, read on the forward strand.
AAATATTATCAACAACTTCTATTTTTTCTTCTAACTTTGGATCAGAAGCATCTATTAAATGAAGCAATAAATCAGCTTCTATAGAATCTTCCAAAGTAGAAGTAAAAGCATCTATAAGTTCTGGAGGTAAGTCCCTAATAAATCAAATAGTATCATTTAATAAAAATTCTTTTCAAACATAATCCTCTGTTTGTATCCACATTTTCCCTACACTTGTCCCCAAAGTTGCAAAAAGTTTATCTTCTGCTAAGACTCATTTTTTTGTAAGAGTATTTGTCAGAGTTGATTTTCAGGCATTTGTATAACCTACAACTCAAATAGTAGAAAGTCCTTTCCTAGATCTTGATTTTCTATGCTCTGCTCTCACTTTTGAAAAATGTTCTAAATCCTTTTTAATAGCAATTTCTCTTCTTTGCAGATGCCTTTTCATTATTTCTGTATTTGTTTCTCATTTTCATTTTCATCATTGTTTTCAAAGTTCCATTCACATATCAAAAATTCTTGGTCACATATGCTTTATAGAAGCTAATTCTATTTGAAGTTTTGCTTCTGATGATTTTGCATTTCTCTCAAATATTTTTAGAATTAAATCTATCCTATCCCAAGCTTTTGCTCCTATTTCTTTAAGTTTTTCATTTACATTATAAATCTGTTTTGGTTTTAAAATATTTCCTAAAATAAGTAAATTTGCTCATTTTAACTTCATCTCAGCCATTATTTCTTCAAGTCTTCATCATCAGATATAAGTATCAAAATCAGGCCTTGTTTTTTTCTGAATATGCTCCAAAATAACCACTCAACCATAAGTAGTTACTAAATTTTCTGTTTCAAGCATTATATCTTCTAAATCCAAAGTCTTTGCCTCCTCGGGAGATACAACATCTGCTATAAATACTCTCAATTCTTTTCAAGAATACTCCAAATTTTGTTGAATTTGCTCTAGTTCGAGTTTGGATTGTTTTCGGGTTTTTTCCATAAGATTTTTTTAAGAAATTTTCTCTATTTTATAAAGAAATCACAAAAAAGCAAAAAAATCGTTTTTTAAGGTTTTTAGAAAATACTTGACTTTTATTAAAAAATAATTAAAATGAAAAATGCAAGATGCAATGGTTCGCCTTGTATTTTTGGGAATCTCCCCACGCAATGACGAACCACTTAAAATCTTGGAGTGGTTTGTCAAAATTTTAGGAGTAAAAAATGCATTATTTTTTGGTAGGAAAACACAAAAACAGATATGTCTTTTTTAGATTTGGCATAGAGTCGAATTTTCTTTGTAAATTCTATGTAAAAATTTTAATAGAAGCCGGAAAAAGACGTGGAAAAACATATAAACCGATAGAAAAGGCTATTATTTATTCAAAAGGACAATCAAAAAAAGAAGTTCTTAGAATAGAGCCTCTAAATCAGAAAGATATAGATTTTCTCAAAATATAACAAATCCACTATTCTTATCGCTCAAAATCTACTATTTTGGGCGACTTTTTTATTTTCTGAAAAAACTCAAAAAAAATCTCGACTTTTTTTAAAAAAAACATATAATCTTTGTAAATTTATTTACAATACATATTTTATGTCTTCACAAAAACAAATACAAGACCTTTACAGTCTTATCCAATCGGCACAAGCCAATATCACAAGTGCCAAAAAAATCCTCGACGAACTCGTCGGTGATGATAAATGAATCGACCTGGACCTTTCTACGAGAGGACTTGCGAGTTATCAAGACGAAGAAAATAAAATCGTGGAAGGGATTTTTACAGGAGAATCTATGCTCGGTGCGGACGGAAATACCTATGCTGTCCCTCAAAACTACGCCTCAAAATCACTGCTCGTCCAAGGAAGCCGACTCAAAGCTACTATCGACGGAAATGGAAAAATCATCTACAAAATCATCAAAGAAATCCCATATGAATCACTCCTCTGAATTATCACAAAGAGCGGAGAAAAATACCAAATTTCAACCGATAAGAAAGTCTACAATGTCCTCGCAGCAGCAATTACTTTCCACAAATGTGAAGTCGGAGACAAAGTGAATATCCGTATCCCAGAAGGAAAAGACGCTACTTTTGCTGTAATAGAAAATCGTATTCCAAAATCATAATTTTTAATTTTTATTTGCTATGAGAAATACTCGAAATCGAAGATGAAATACTTCTCAATTTTCTTGGTGATGGGTGGCTATTGTGAGCGTACTTATCGCTGGGATTTTTCTTATCAAGACTTTTTGAGGAGATAATAATGTACAGCCCTCAAAAGAAACTAATACAAAAGAATACATAGAAATCACACCAAGTGAAAATAGTACTGTGGGTGTTTCTGGAAATTGAAAACATAATACAAAGATTAACAAAACTGAAAAACTCTTTTCGTATGATGCTTATGCATATGTAGATATAGGGAGTGCCACTGCAATCGATAGTTCTTTTGATGCTGATCTTGATGAAAACACTCAAATCAAGTATCACGGGATACAAGATAATTTTGATACTATCGAGCTTTTAAAGGGGCGAATGTGGATACAGGCAAAAAGTGGACAAAAAGTCGCTGCAAAAATGAAAAATTTTTCTGCACAAATAAATAATGATAATATTGCTCTTCTCGAACAAACAAATAATACCTTTAGTACACTTTATGCTATTCGTGGAAATATTGATATTGTTACATCTGCTGGACAATATAGTTTGCCAGCCGGAAAACGAATTATGATTTCAGCAAGTGATCTTGCTGATCCCAATGTCAATCTCGAAGATCTCTCTAGAAATATTAGTGAAGGAATTACACAAAATTCTGTTTTTACTCGAAATAATGGTATTAAAATCTTGGAAGAAGCAACAAAAGAAGTCGAAGCAACAGAAAATAATAATGAAACTCTGACAAATACTGGAGGTACCACTATAAACAGTCAGTATATAGAATTTACACAACCAAGTGATGGAGTAGCTCTCAAAACAAACAAAACAACAATCATGGGAAATCTTCTTAATACCGATGTAAAAAAAGTGACTATTAATGATATCAATACGGCTGTCAGCCCTGTGGATAAGACTTTTATTATCGAAAATTTTGTCCTCAAAAATGAAATAAACAATCTCGTTTATAAAATATACGATGCAAATAATGTACTTCTCGATAAAGGAGTACTCGTGGTATATGGACCAAAATGATGAGCTGGTGATGAGATGCTTGTGCCAACTAACTATCCAATAAATGATGCGGAATTCAAAATTAATTCACCATCCACAAATCCTTTTAAAACGACTGCAAACTATGTAAAAGTCCGGGGAACTGTACCAGCAAATACGGTCGAATATATAGTTGTCAATAATTACAGACTCAAAAAATATACACCAAAATCGACAAACTGGTATTATCATGCGAATGCAAATATCGGAACGATGAAAGATGGAATGAATCTCTATGAAATCAAGTTTTATAACGCACAAAATAAACTTGTCTCAACTCGAATGCTTACTATCATAAAAGAAAATCCAAATGCTAAAACCCTCTCTGGTGAAGCTCGCTAAACCGAGTATACATATCAAAAAAGCAATGACTCTCCTAGAAGTGATGGTGATGATTTTAGTATTGTCTATCACATTGACAGCGATGTTTACAACACTGATGAAAGGTATGAATCTACAAAATCTCATCCAAAAACGTGTCCAAGCACAAAATATCGCCCGTGAAGGTATCGAGTGAGTTGTCAATCTCCGAAACACTAACTGGCTGCGCTTTACGAGTAATCGAGAAAACTGCTGGAAAGTGCAAAATTATGACGCTAAATGTATCACAGAAAAACCAGATGATACCAATACAAGCTTAAAAATAAAAGACGGTTCATACATTTTAAAGCGACAGAATGGGCTTTGGAAATTAACAAGTACCGGAGCTTTTGAGGATCAAAAATGGAATAAATCCATGAAGGACTACCAAATTTTTATTGATGAAAAAGGTTGGTACACAAGTAGTGGTGCTGGAATTACTGAGATTTGTAATAGTTTCAAAAGAACTGAATGTAAAACTCCTTTCAGTCGGGAAATAAAAATAAAACCTTTGAATGATGACAATTATCTCGAAGTCACTGCAATTGTCCGCTGGCGCGATGCAAATCCACACAAAGTCACCCTCAAACAAACGCTTTCCAATTGGAAAAGTAACTATGACAATAGCGGAAACTAAATAAGTCCTATCAAAAAATAACATCAAAATCACTTTTTTCAAAAAAGTCAACATTTTCTTTTGACAAATAAAAAATATTATGCTACAATATAAGCGTAATATTTTTTTATATCAATACAAATATGAAATTTACTGGAAAAAACTCAGTGCTGAAATACGCACTTTTGGGCATTTGGATCACGAACTGTATACTTGGGAGTATCATAGCTATCAAAGAAATATGGATACCAAGCATGGATGCAAAAGGGACTCGATACCCTCAAATCCAGTCTGATACTTTTGACGGGACGACACTACCAATCAAAGTCGTCCCAAATTGGCTCAAATCTCAATACCGAGATAAAACACTTCGATTTTCTCAAATCCCAAGCAAAGATCTCATGCCAATTCCTCGATACGGAGCAAAAGCGCTTCTCGATGCGGCTGACTATTCACCGGCTTCGACGATTTTACGATTTACTTATACCGTCCCATATATGGGAAATTATGATTTTGACTATAAAGAGTATGCCGGTGGGCACCTCGCAGTTGATGTACGATCTATCATTGGAACACCAGTATACGCTATAGCAAATGGTGTAATTGAACGAGCTGAAATCGATGCAACTGGAAATAAATTTGTAACTATTCGACATGATGATGTGCCGCTCGACGGAAAAAAACAACGAATTTTTTCAAACTACCTCCACCTTTCAGAAATCCTTGCAACTCCAGGTACAAAAATCCGAAAAGGTCAAATCATCGGAAAAGTCGGAACGACTGGAATCACAACGACTCCCCATTTGCATTTTCAAATTGATACCGAAAATGCTCCGTTTCATCCATATTTTCCATTTACCAGTGCAGAGCGACAAGCTGCAGGAATGAGTTTTTTACAAGCGATCAGTCGTGGACTCGGAAAAGAACGAGCTATGAAATATACCATCCATCCATATAATTTTGTCAATACACACCTAAATGGTGTACGAAATACACCAACAACAAAAACTATCACACACAATAAAAAACTCGAAAATATAACTTCTTATACAGAAAAACCAAATCAAAAACACAATAGAAAACTCGAAAATATCGTACAATTTTCAAATAAAAAACCAGTAAAATCCAAAGTAGCTGGAAAGATTTATACACCAAATGAAACAACTTGTCAAAAAATATACAATGATATAAACCAAAATAGTAAACTCTGACAAGAAATCCTTCATCTTCAAGATAAATATTGTCTGTTTCGAGCAAGAAGTGATGCTTTTCTCTCAGAAAAACAACTCTCAAGAGGTGAAGCAATGCGTATCGTAATGCGGTATTACAACTTCCCTATCACTGGAAAAAACTCTCGATATCTCGATATCCCTCTCTCTGATACCGAACTCCAAAGCTTTGCTCATACTGCCAGTCAAATGTGATTTACACAGGAACAATACTTCCAACCAAATAAACAAATCACAAAATGAGAACTTCTCATACTTGTCGATACGCTTAAAAAACTTGGAAATAAACAAAAAAAATCACAACAATACAACGATATTACAAAAGGAAATACCTACTATAATGCTGCGCAAAAATACGCGACTCTCACTCATACTTCTGACAAATATTTTTCAATATTTAAACCCGTGACAAAAGGTGATATTATAGACTTTTTAGCTCAAATCGAAAGTGCGAGAAAATAAATAAAAAACCTCCGAAAAAAACTCGACTTTTTACAAAAAATTGATACAATGAAAGTGTTTTAAATTGTATCAATTTTTTTATGGCAAAACGAAAAATCATATTTTTTGCGATTGTAGGTTTTATCCTCGTCGCTCTCACACTCGGTATCCTCTGGGTCACCCAACTCCAAAAGAAAAATATCATCTCAGCAGATGACCTCAATATCTGGATTACACAAGGAACAACCGCAGACTATGAAGAACTTGCGACAGATTTTCAAAAAAAATATCCAGAATATAAAAATGTCAATATCCGTTTTGAGAAAAAAGCTGCTGACAAACCCGACCAATACAGGACTTTTATCCTTTCGGCACTTAGTGAAAAAGCGGGTCCTGATATTTTTATGATCGCAGCTGGAGAAGATACGATCCTCGAAGAAAAAATTGCATTAATTCCAGAAGACAGCATAAATATCAATGCTTTTGAAGACACTTTTGATCCAGTATTTCAAGAACTTATCGTATCAACTGGAGATTTTATAAATCCAGACAAAAAACTCAAAGGAATTCCAATTGGATACGAAACACTTGGAGTCTTTTATAATAATTCTCTTCTCAGATCAGGTGTTCCAAAAACTTGGCCACAAATCGAAAAACTCTATGGCACTTTCCCACCAAACACTTTTCCAACCAACCTTGGACTCGGACCAATTTTTACTCCAAATATCGGAGATATTCTAGCAGGATTTTTTATTCAAAATAACATTGAAAGCTACAAAAATGTTAGCGAAGGACAAAATATCTTTAATCAATATCAAGCTTTTGCATCTCTCTGAAATAATAATACAAATACTGATGAAAGTGAAGATTTTTATTCAACACAAACCAATCTTGAAGGAACAGTAAGCGCTCTCGAAAAATCTCAAATGACAACACTTGATGCCTTTCTTGAAGGAAAAATTGGAATGATTGTCGGCTATCCAAGTCTCGTCCGAGAACTCGAAAAATCAGCAAAACGAATCGGTGGAAATAACAGTGCAAGCCTTATTCAAACAGCACAATTTCCTTCAAAAACGAGCCGAGAATCTGCAAATGTAGCTAAATATTCATACTTTGCGATTGCAGAAACAACCAATAAACCAAATGTGGCCCTTGCCTTTTTGCAATATGTGGCTAGTGAAGATGCTCAAAGGGTTTTGATGAAAAATTTCCCACACCTCCTACCAGCACACAAAAGTTTTTTGGAAGCAAAACTCGGTACTCGCCTTTCACCAATTATCAAAAATGCAAAAATTGATGGATTTATCCCGAGTCCATGACAAAAGATCTCTCTCTTTGATTATGGGATTCGATCAGAATTTAATCAAATTATCAAAGATGGATTTATGAGTAAAAGCGAGATTAAACGCAATGCTATGGCAAAAAAAATCTCTGAAAAAATCGCTTGTATAATAGATGTACAAATCAATCAATCAAACAGCGTCTGTGAGTAAAAAAAGAAAAATTGAAAAAAATTTGCTTTTTTCTAAAAAGTATGGTAAAATAATAGAAATAATTTAATTTTATGCGAAAAATACTCTATTTCATTCTTTTTTCTCTTGCCCTATTTTTAGGCAATAGCACTATTCAAAGTTCGTATGCAGCATACGAAGGAATTTATGGTGATAGCAATACAAATATAGAACTTCCTTGTTCAAATCCAGAAGATTGTAATATTGAGCAATCTATTAAAGTTGCAGAAGAAGTCACTGGTGGAATTGTTACTGATTCCAATGATGTCGAACTTTCTACATATATTGTCACCCTTGTAAAAGAATTTCTCAAATATACAACTCTTGTAGCAGTACTCTATGTACTCTATGCTGGTTTTCGAATTATGACTTCAAATGGTGAAGAAAATACCGTGAAATCAAGTCAAAAAGGTATTATCTATGTCCTTGTTGGTATTGTCGTGATGTGGCTTGCTTATGCAATTGTAATGCTCGTAATGAGTGCACTCACAAACTCACGAAGTACCGTATATATCGACAACGAAAAACCGCTGTTTACGTGGAATCTCATCCCAACAACGCACGCACAAAATAGTGACATATACAGCGAAAGTGAGCGAGGCACTTTTAATGAATATAAAAGTAAAATTTTTAGTAAACTCGAAGATATATCTGATGAGTTAGCGATAGATAAAAGAGTTAATATTTTCACTTTCAATGAACTCAAAGATCTTATTGAAGAAGCTCACAAAAGACTCCCGGACAAGAATCCAAAAGATATGGAGATAAATAAACGAAATAAAAAATTCGCTTTTCAAAAAATAGAAATTGCAAAGCAACAGACAAGCTCTCCTACAAAAGTACGAGACGCTATATCTGCTACAAGCAAATTTCTCAATGATGCAAAAATATCAAAAATCAGTGGGTCTATAGAAGCCACACCTACCAGTGGAAACGCTCCTTTGCCAGTTTCATTCAATACCAATAATGTAATCGACCCTACAGGAACAACTCCAGGAACAAATAACTATACTTGGTGGATGCGAAATACTGATGGAACTAGAAAAGATCTCGGTCGTGGACCGAGCTTTCTGTATACATTTAAAAAAGAAGGGACGCATACAATTTTTTTAGATATTCAATCTTCAAGTAAAAATAATTATGGATACACTGATGTTCTTCCGATTACACTCCAAAAAAAAATCGAAGTCAAACCAAAACTTGGAGAAATTGTACTTTTTATCAATGATATCAATGTCAGCAATAAATCAGCTATAAAAATCACACCTGAGATCGCTTCACGGGGACTTTTTTTTAATGCCTCGGCTTCTCGTGCCGTCAGCAATGGTACAATTGTAAAGACGATTTGGGATTTTGGAAATGGAAATAAAGAAATCTCAAAAACACGACCTGGCGTCGAAATGCAAACCTATCCAAATGAAGGAAAATATCTTGTTTCCCTTAAGTTTACAACCAATAATGGAAAAACCTTTTCAAAAGAAATTCAGCTCGATATACGAAGTCCAGCTGCTGTTATCAAGACTAGTAAAAAACAGATTCTTGTCGGAGAAGAGGCAACTTTTTCAGTGGATTCTTTTTTTAATAAAAATACAAAAAACATCAAATATAAATGGTCTATACAAGGCGAAGATATGAAAGAAATATCTCGAATGGGAGAGAATATCTCATACGCTTTTAAAAAGCCAGGAAAATATGTAGTTAAACTGGATGCAAAAAATCCAAATGGGAAAATTGATGCGGACTCACGCATAATTACAGTCGAATCACGAGATCCTATCGTAAATATTGATACGCCTCATCCAATTGACAATGGACATCCAAATACACTTGTTTTTGACGGAAGCAAAAGTTTTGACCCGGACCTTGGCTCACGCGAAGGACTCACCTATAAATGGCGAATCAATGGAAAAGATCGTCCTCTCGATAATCAAACCCTTGGTGGTGCCCGAGGTACCCTCACTTTTGATGAAATTGGGACGTATACCGTTTCACTTACTGTGACCAATAAATATGGAAAAGTCGCAAGCAGTGAGCAAAATTTTTCAGTAAAATCTCTACTCGCTGTCGATATGAAAATCGATCCTGAGGTTGCTCAAATCAAAAAAACCGTGCATTTTGTCGCACACTCACAAAATGCAGAATTTTATGAGTGGAATTTTTGAGACGGATCTGACCCACTCAATGGTGATGCTGATAAAGTAGATCATATCTACAAAAAAACTGGTGTCTACACCGTAAAACTCACAGTTCGCCGTGCTCAATGAGATGAAAGCAACACTATCACCCGTCGTGTCTACATCACAGATACAGACTCCCCTTTTGCACTTATTACCGCACGTAATTCGAGTAATAGCATCGTCGAAATGCCAGGGCTTTGTAAAAATCAAAATGCCTTTACGGTCAATCGATCAGAGCCGACGACTTTTGATGCCGGTAAATCAATCAATATTGACGGAAATCCTGGTGACCTCGAATATACTTGGCGATATATGGGAAAAGTCAATACGAGCCAGAGTATCACTGAGACTTTTTGAGATCTCGGATGTTTTCCTATCTCACTAACCGTACGATCAAAGAAAAATGGGGCGACAGCAACTACAGAAAAATATATGTACCTCAAAAATCAACTCCCTCAACTCACAAGTATCACGACTCAAGTCGATGAGCGAAAAAAAGACAGTCGAAAAATCATCGTAAATGTAAAAGCAAATGGAGTCAAAGATCCGGACGGTGTCGTGACAGCCTACACTTGGTATTACAAGACAGAGACCGATCCAGAGCCACAAAGTCTTCAAATCACACAAAAACCAGAAATCACTTTTGTACTTCCAAATATTACAGAAAAATATTATTTTGGGGTCATCTTGCAAGACAATGATAATGGTCGAGTCAACAGTGAAAAAACACTTCAAAAACAGGCTCCACTTATCATCGACAATGCAAATGGAAATGTTTATCTCCCTCTCATTTCACTTAATCCCTCAAAAACCACAGCAAAAGTAAATGAAAACATTCGTTTTTCTGCAAGTGCGTCGACTATTTTGGCAACGAATATCACCAATAAATCTCAATACGCTTGGGATTTTGACGGTGACGGACATATAGATAAAACCACTCAAGAACCCTATGTAGACTATGCCTATAAACGAGTTGGTACCTTTAATATGAAAGTACGGGTCACTTACAATGGAGTCTCAAATGTAAAATATCAAACAATCAACATTCGAAATCCTCTTAAAGCCTCTTTTCAAGCATATAAATTAGATAATTCTCTCTACCTTATCAATACGAGCCAAGGAGCCTTTGATAAAGTTTATTGGAAATTTTGAGATTTTTCAAATGATGCCCTCTATAATACACTTATACCTTTCGAAAAAATCCCACTTGCTGATAAAGATGGTTTTATCGGAGAACTTTCTATTTCATACAATGATACTGAGGTTGATACAGTAAAAATTTATATGAAAGATATAGAGCAGATTGTACCTGATGATTCTGGCGTCTACCAAAGCTCTATTCCAGTAGAAAACGACACTATCCATATTACTTCTCCTTCACAAGGGCTTGGATTATCATTTTATGGAAATGATAAAAATATTACAAGATTTGGAATTGATACCGATGTAAATACTGATAGCAATCTTGACGGAAATGCAGAAAATGATATAGACAATAAAGATCATTCTTCATTTAAAAATGGAAGTTTT
>JAGYHI010000019.1 GCA_018457335.1 Candidatus Altimarinota bacterium
TTAGATATCATCAAAAAAACTTTTAATATAACTAATGAGCCAAAACAGTGAGTGCTTCAATCTCTACGAAATTCATTTTTAGATCTTTAATTTTTATTTTTATGAAATTTTTTGTTTCGATTTTTGCTTTTTGTTTCTTAGCTTCTTGCGTAGCCACTGGACCTACTCAAAATAAGAGTGGTGATACTTCAGACGATTTTAAGAAAATATCAATTTCCTGTAATGATGCAGATTTGAAAGATTGTGGGAAAGATAATGAAGCTGATGTTGTGGAATGAGTTCTAAAAATCAATGATACGGTTTGCGATTTGGGAAAAAATATAAATCCAAGCCAATATGAAAATATTTTTCATAATTTTGATAATCGTACGGATCAAATTAGTGACATTTCTCTAGAAGAATCTGCTGATGGTATAAAACAGTTGGATTTCACTCTTAATAAGAGAAATGTGGATGAGACAAAACAGGGAAGAAATATTAATATCATGTTTGATCTTACATATTTTTCTGATAACAAAACTGTTGAAAGTGATGTTTTTGAAAACCGAAAAAAAATTCTCAAAAATATCATTTTACAAGGAGTAGATGATTTTAAGGTGAATTACGGGGATAGTATTAATCTATTTTATATTGGGACATCTGACTATGGAAATGCGAAAGATGGACATAAAAATTATGCTATCACTGATACAAATACTTTAATTTTGAAAAAAGAAGGTTCGAGTTTGAGTGGTAAATACTCGATTCGCTATATCTGTGAAAAAAATACCCGAAAACGAACTATGAAATTATATTATGAGAGTGATGGAAAACATAATATTGCCAGCAAGAAGGATAATTCTAGTATTGAATATGTTGATAATTTAAATTCTTTAAACGAAAGACTTGTTGATATTATTACAAAAAAATATCAACAAAATGAATTCAATCGAGGAACATATCTCTTAGAGAGTCTTGATAAAAATAAAAATTTCTTAAACCAAAAAGATTCTATAAATATTTTGATTTCTGATATGTTTTTTCAAATTCACCCAGAAATGAAAAAGACCTATGGTATAGGTGGAGATGATTATAATTTTAATCAACATAATATTTTAGCATCTATGAATTATTTTGAAAATTTTTATAAAAATACAATCCCAAATTTTTTGAATAATAAATGTCAAAATAATGAAAAATTATATATTTTAGGAATTGAGCTTGGTGATAATCTTATCTTAAAAAGAAAAATGAAAGAGTACTATCAAGATGTACTTTTTGAGCGATGTCAAACTGCATTTAATTCTTAAAAAATATAAAAAATATGTCTGCACTTATTGATTTAAAACAAAAAATACTTGCTTCAAAAGAATATATTCAAGATTTTTATAAAAAAAATGGAAACTCTCCAGAAGTTCGAAAAAATTTATCTGATTCATTTTTAAAAGAGGCTTTCGGAGATGAAATTGATTTATATAATGAAAAAACAGAGCGTTTTACAGAAAAAATGCAAGAGAATCAAAATAAACTTGTTGCCATCGAAAAGAAAAAACAAAAAGAAAAAGAAGGTCTCAATGGTATAGGTGAGGTAATTAAAAAGCATATAGATATTTTAAATGAAGAATATAGAGAACTTGAAGATATTCGTGGAAATCTAAAAGAATACAAAAATGATATGGGTTATTTCAAAGAAAAATTTGAGGAAAGTACAGATAAAATAAATGAATTGACAGAAATTTTACAAGAATACGAATTTGCAGGGAAAAAAGACATCAAAACCGCCGTCGACGAACTCAAAGAAAAAATGGAGGCATTTTCAGAAGAAATCCAACCACAAATCACAAAGAAACTCAAAGAAAAGGCTCAAGAGGTTTTGGGTGAGAATTTTGAAAAAGAAAGGCGACAACTTGATGCCATCAAGCGCGTACATCTCCATTTTGATTGGATGATTTTTATAAAATATTTTCTTTTGATAGGTGGAGCTATTGCACTTTGTTGTATAGATTTCTTTTTGGTGCAAGCGATCGTAATAGAGGAGTTTAACTTATCTCGGTCAGCTTCACCTCAAACAGTTTTTCTCGTTACATACATTATTCCGTTGATTCCTTCAGTTATTTTACTTTGAGGTGAATTTATTGTTCGGAAATTTTTGAAAAATGATATATGATTTCAGAGATTTATTAGCATACTTTATTGGTTTATTGTATTTTTCATTATCTTAACTGTCTTTTTTACATTTAAACCAAAGTAGATGATTATTGAACCAGTTTGATGACAAATTCAAGTGTTTGATCTTATTGTACGATTAATAATTTTTCTTTTCGGAATTCCTATCATTATTCGAGTTTTAGTTCGATTCTTTGACACAGATGAATTTGTTGACTTTATCCGATATCTTGCATTTCCAATTTATGCACTTCCGCTTTATATTTATCTACTTATCGAGCGTAAATTTTTATTGCGTCGTGAGGAACAGGTATTTGCAAGAGCACACAAGTTTGCTATTGATTTTTCCACTTTTGAAGCAAATATTGCAGAAAATATGAGTGCTGATAAAATTTTCTCACTTTCAGAAATGGTAAATACCAATTTTTCTGAAGTACGAACAAAAAGTGATCGTCTTTTTGATACGCTAAAACGTATTGAAAGTTACCTTGCAAGAGAAAAGGAGCAGTCGAAAAAAACTGGATTTTTTGCTTGGTTGGGAGGGTTATTTTCTTCAAAAACCTCAAAAGAAAATCTTTCTGATTCTATTTCTACTAAGATAGCGCGTCTTGAAAAAGATATAGAAAATACAAGTAAAAAAATCCAGCACTTAAAAGGTGTTATCGATTCAAATTATCAAGGGGAAATTGCAAATATAGAAAATCATATAAAAATTTTGCAGGAAAATCGAAAAAATGAAAAAGCTTTTTATGAAAAAAGAAAAGCTGAATATCAAGAAATTATTGATAAAACACTTATTTCTATTAAATAATTTTTTATGCCGAAAGAAAAAGGAAGTATTTATGATCAATATATAGTCGAAGCAACACCATCTCCCTCTGACAAAAAAGTGATATATAAATCTAATTTTTGGAGTGAATTTTGGAAACTGGTGCTTGCATTTTTGATAGCATTACTATTATTTTTGCTATTGTACTGGTTATTTTTGCGTTTTTTTTGAGATAAAGAATCTAAAAATAATAAACCAAAAGAAAAGACAACTCAAGAAAAAATAATGTCTGAGACTGCTCCTTGAAAGTGTCAAAAGAATACAGATTATGTATTTATTTCTCCAAAAAATAAAGAATTGCAAGGGGCTTTAGAGAAGTTTGGAAATCAAAATAATGCAAATGATGAGGAATTTAGGCAAAATTTTAAAACACTCCATAATCAATATCAGGATTTTATTGATCAAAATAAAGACGAGCCTTGGTTTCAAAATGATGAAAATTTCAAACAAATTCGTCAACAGTGAGATGAGATATTTGGAAGAAATGAAACTATTTTATCTTCAGATAAGGCTTTAGGAATTGAAGTGGCTGATGGAAGTATGAGTGTTATTATTCCAGCAAATATGACTTTTCCTGTAACAAAATCTAATTTATATAGTCCACATGAAGAATATCAAGATTGATTTACGTTTAAGATTTATCATGGAAATGATAAAATTGCAAAAAATAACACTCTTCTGTGAACTTATTATATTGGTGGGTTTAAACCTTTAAAAGAGAAACAGGTAAGACTAAAAATTACTTTCGATGTGGATAAAAATGGAAAACTCAAATTTATAGCAAAAGATATTTTAAACCCAGAAAATAAATTAGAGGGATATTTAGATACAGAGCTTGATATACTCTCTCGTGGTGGGAAAAATAATACAGAAATCAAGCAAGATATTTCTCATTTTAGACAGTCTTTTGAAGATTATTTCAATAATAAAACATCAAAAAAATCAGAATTTAATACTTGAGATATTGTTTCAGTGACGGATGTGATAGATTGAGATACTTTTCGTTTTTCTCTTGATGGAAAAATTGCAACTGCTCGTATGATAGGTATTGATGCTCCAGAAAATTCTACTCTTAGAAAAGGTTATACAGAAGCATATTGAGAAGAATCCAAACAATTTTTACAATCAAAAATTGCGGGAAAAAAAGTATATATTGAATTTGATAGTTCACAAGCAGAAATCGATAAATATGGACGGTATCTCGTGTATGTGTTTTTAGGAGATGAAAATATTAATAATACTATGATTGAGAAGGGGTTCGCTAAGGAATACACTTATAACACACCTTATAAATATCAGTCACAATTTATTGACTCTCAAAATCAGGCAAAAAATATGAAATCCGGAATTTGGAAATAAAAAACCAAATCCCCCGAGAAATCTCGAATTTTCTGGGGGATTTTTTTGTGGGATTTTAGGGAAAATAAAAAAACTGAGAACCTATATAAGTTCTCAGCAGACAGAGTTGAAGTATCAATGGTTGGCATCGAAAAGCTTATCTTTTTTGTAGAAATATAACATTACTGTTATTATTCCGGAAAGAATCCAAACACTAAAAATAAAAAGCCATCCCCATGCACTAAGAGGTATTATCCAATTGCCCCCATTAATTATCAATCCAAAAAAATCTATTAAGATTATTAAGCTTGTCGCTATGAACAGAAGATATAATATTATACATGGAATGTATAGTAAAAATACTTTATAGTTCATTTTAACCTCCATTCTCCCGCAAATATTTCTCCATACCCCCAATGAGTAGGTCCTTCATATTACAAAGAGATATTATCATAATAATTAAATATACATTTTTGTCAATATGAAATTCTACTTTTCCTTCCAAAAAGCCAGTTTTTCTGTATAATACAAAGTAAATTCGTATTTTTTAACCTGATTTATTATGCTCAAACTTTCAAATTTTCCTTTTAATACCCTCAAATCCGTCCCAAAAGTCAGTGATAATCACTCGACCAGTCTTTTGCTTCAAGGAAGTTACATTAGACAAGTTATGGCTGGGGCTTATGAATTTCTCCCTATGGGGTACAGAGTTTTGAGAAATATTGAAAATATAATCAGAGAAGAGATGGATAGAGCAGGTTATCATGAAATGCTTATGACTATTTTGACTCCAAGAGAACTTTGGGAAACTACAAACAGATGGGAAATTCCTGAATATTTTAAGGTGCCTGCTTGGGGAAGTAGTGAATACAGAATTGCTCCAACAAATGAGGAAAATGTAACAAATATCATGAATGAATTTATTCAATCTTATAAAGATTTACCAACTTGTGTGTATCATATTCAAAAAAAATTTAGAAATGAAAAAAGAGCAAAATCTGGACTTTTAAGATGAAGAGAATTTACAATGAAAGATGCTTATAGTTTTCATACAAATATAGAAGATTTTGAGAAATTTTATGAAACTGTGAAAGATGTGTATATGAGGGTTTTTGATAGACTTTGACTTTGAGCTGACACTGTGATTGCAGATGCTGATTGAGGGGCTATTAGTGATAAAAATTCCCATGAATTTCAAACCTTTTTAGAGATTTGAGAAGATATAATTGTACAAGATTCAAGCTGATATTGTTATAATTTAGAGCTTGCTTCAGGAGTTGCTGATGAGAAAAATTTGGATGAAGAAACTCAAAAAATGGAGCTTATTGATAGTATTTCAGAGATTGTAACTATGGAAAAAATGGCTGAATATTTTAAGTCTCCACTTTGGAAAATGTTAAAAACTGTGGTTTATAAAACAGAATCAGGAAAATATTTTTCTATTGTAATTAGAGGAGATTTAGATGTAAATGAAATAAAAGTAAGAAAATTTATTGCAAAAAAATATGGGGAAAATTTTGAGCAAGCAACAGAGGAAGATTTAGAAAAATTAGGAACAGTGAGAGGATTTGTGACTCCACTTAAAATTTCAGAATTACAAATTGAAAACTTTGCAGATGAGAGCTTAAAATCAGCAAAAAATTATTTTGGTGGAGCAAATGGTGTTGCAAAATCAAGTAAAAATGTAAATATAGAAGATCTTGATATTTCAGAATTTGGAGATTTTAATGAGCCAGTAGAAGGATTTACTTCAAAAAATGTTCCTTGAGAAAAACTTACTTTTAGAAAAGCTTCAGAAGTTGGAAATATTTTTCATCTTGGTACAAAATATACAAAACCATTCGGGATTTCATATTTAGATGAAAATAATAAAATGGTTGATAAAGTAGAAATGTGATGTTATGGAATCGGAGTTTCAAGACTTATGTGAGTTATGGCTGAATATTTTATGACCGAGAAAGGAATTGCTTGGCCAGAAAATGTGGCACCAGCTGAGTATTATATTATTGTAATTGGAGAAGAAAATGTAGAGAAAGCCACTGAACTCGCAAAAAAACTTGAATCAGAAGGGAAAACTGTAATTTTAGATGATAGAATGGGAAAAAAATTTGGATTCTGACAAAAGGCAGGAGACTCAGAGTTATGGGGAATCCCAAACAGAATTGTAATTTCAAAAAAGACTTTGGAGCAAGGTGGATATGAGTTGAAAAAAAGAGGGGAGGAAGAGAAAATTATAGAATTGTAAAACTTAACTTTAAAACTTATGAAACACATCATTTTAGATACTGATTTAGGTTGAGATGCTGATGATATATTTGCACTTCTATTTGCGATTAATTCTCCTGAGTTGAAAATTGATTTGATCGTCACAAGTGATGAATATAAAAGTCACAGAGCAAGATATACAGAGGAATTTCTTGAGATGATAGATGTAAAAATTCCTGTGGTTGCTGGACTTGATGTGGGAAATACAAAATTGTTTGTGGTAGAAAATCAGATAAAAGATACAAAAAGAAAGGTGGATGAAAACTTTTTGGAAGCAATAAAACAGGTGGTTGAAAAAAATGAAATGACCCATTATGTTTGTATTGGAACTCAATCAAATCTTGCAGTTTTTATTAAAAGGTATCCGCATTTAAAAAATAAGGTGAAAATATTATTTATGGGAGGGGCTATCAATTATAGAAAACCAAATTGCGCTCAGCATAATATCAAATATGATGTGCCACCTGCAATCGAAGTTTTCCATTCAGACTGGGATAAAAAATATGTTTTGAGTGATGTGACTTTTCGGGAAGAGATAAAAATTGACAAACAATCACAAATGTATAAGGAACTCAAAAAACTCAATAAAAAGCATACTAATTTCATTATTGAATCAATGAATTCTTTATTTGAAAAACTATGTCCAGAAACCCGTATGCACGACCCGCTTACACTTTCTTATCTCATAAATGAGCAAATTATTGATTTTGAAACTCAAAAAATCACTATGAATGAGAAATGAATTATGAAACTTTCCCCAGATGGAAGAGAAACTATCGTTTCTAAAAAGGCAAATTATGAACTGTTTTTGGAGATATTTAAGGAAAGGATTTATCAAGATATAGTGAAATAGTATAATTTTATAAAATTATTAAAACCTCATGATAAAAATCCTCTCATTTGTAGACTCATTTAAGCAATATGAAAAACCAATTTCAGAATTTCAAAAAAGACTTGGAAAAAAAGTCGAACTCATAAAACTCAAACCCAGTAAAAAAAGAGAAGAGTCGGAGATGAAAAAAGAAGAAACTGATCGACTTTTACAAGTTTTAGAAAAGACAAAATGATATAAAGTTTTACTTTTTATTGGTGGGAAAAATTTTGATTCTATTGAGTTTGAAAAATTTATTGCAGAAAAAGAGATGAATTTTGGCGAAGTGGTATTTATAATCTGAGGAGCTTTTTGAGTAGATTTTGAGAAAATCCAGCATTTGATCGACTACAAATTTTCATTTTCAAAGATGACTTTTCCGCATTCACTGGCTTTACTTATTTTGTATGAACAGTTGTACCGATCCGATACGATCAAGAGTGGGAAAAATTATCATAAGTAGGTTTTTCTTTTAAAATAAGGGAGAAAAAATATATTTCATACAAATCATACTTTTCATACTTCGTGAAATTTAGGGTTTTTTCTTGATTTTTTCGCCTGCAAAAAATCATCTTGAAAAATATACAAAGAAACTATTGCAAAAAAATGAGAAACTCATATAATTTAGGTGTTTATTTCTTTATTTTTTAGAGATATGAAAAAACACATTGTTTTTGTTGTTTTGATAAGCCTTTTCGGTTTTCAAAATACTTTTGCAAACAAAACTATAGAAACTGAAAGAATCCAAGAAGATACAGCAATTGTCGATGAAGTTAACAAAAAAAATACCCAGAAATTTGAAGATTTTCGACTAAAGACTTTTGAGAGTTGTGAAAAAACAAATGAAGCCATGGAAAAATATCTTAAAATGTATCGAAAATACCATAAAAGACCGGTGTATGGACGAGGAAGATTGGAAAATTTTGAAATGGCAGATATGGCAGTGGCAAATGTTGGTAAAAAACTTTCTATTGCACCAGATGTGAAATGACTTCAAAAAATTAAAACTGGTGGCGGGAGTGATGATTTTTCCCAGACAAATACGCAAGTAAAATGAGTTGATGAGAGTGATATTGTCAAGACAGACGGCAAATATGTGTACTACTTTAATGATAAAGAAAACAAGATATTTATCAGTAGTGTCGCTGACAAAAAAATTATAAAAATCATCCAGATTCCAGATGCCTTTCGAAATCCGTCGCTTTTTGTCGATAACAAAACACTTTCTATCGTGGCGAGTGGTTATTCACGCGGAGATTCGAAAACCTATGTGGCGATTTATACGATTGGAGAGAAAGATACTTTTGTGTTTTCAAAAATCTATACAGTTGAAGGGTATCTTGAAAACTCGCGAAAAATCGGTGATAAAATTTACTTGATTTCTAATTTTCAACCGTCGATTCCATACCACGAAGAAGATGAAAAATTTGATATTTCAGCCTATATTCCAAAAAAAATAGAGTTTTTACTTTCAAAAAATTCAAAAAATCCATACGAAATCTCCACAAGAAAAACAGCAAGTTGTAATACTATCGAATACTCGCTTCCAAGTGAGGAAACACTCAAAAAATTTGACTTTAATTTTGGATTTATCGTTGTGTCGATTATCGATACTGCAAACTTAAAAAATCGGGTCAAGACGCATGTTGTCGCGGGGTCAAATACAGAAATCCATATGAGCCTAAAAAATCTTTATCTTGTCGAGCCACTCTACAGTGGGTCAGATTATGTGTGTGGACCGATGATGGATTGTATGTTCCCACGATATGAAAAGGGGACAAATACTATCGTCCACAAGATGAATATCACTGATGATGCAGTAAAATATCAGACCTCAAATCTCGTCGCTGGAAGTCCGCTTACACAGTATTCTATGGACGAGCACGATGATTATTTCCGTATTTTGACACAGACAGATAGATGGGGGTTTCGAAAAAATAAAAAACACACCAATCTTTTTATCCTCGATAAAGACCTAAAACTTGCTGGAAAACTTACAAATCTTGGATCTGGTGAAAATTTCAAATCGAGTCGCTATATGGGTGACAAGCTTTTCTTGGTGACTTTTCAAAATATTGATCCATTTTTCATCATCGATGTAAAAAATCCAAAAGAACCAAAAGTCCTCGGTGAGCTCAAAATCCCAGGATACTCGACCTATCTGCATCCGTATGACGAAAATCACATCATCGGACTTGGCTATAATACCAGCGATAATGGACACGGCGGAGTCTATAATGACGGATTAAAAATCGACCTCTACGAAATAAATTATAACAAAAAATGTGGTGATAAAAATCTTAGTGACGAGGAAAATAAAAAATGTAAAAAAGGCGACTACAAAGGAATTATCGCAAAACAACAACAAACTTTGACACTCGGTGAATCGGGAAGCGAAAGTGAGGCCCTCGAAAATCCGAGAATGTTTATGTGGAATGCAAACAAGAAAATTTTACTCCTTCCAGTTGAGTTACAAAAAAATGTACCAGGGGAAAGATATCAGCCAATTGATTATTTTGCTGGTATGAAAGCCTTTACAATCACACCTGAAAAAATCGAAGAACTCTATGAAATTTCTCACATTGACACAAAAAATCTTCACGAAAAACGAGTTAAAGCCTGTCAGCCATTTTTAAAGCATACCAATAAAAAACAGTGTGTGAAACTCTTGAATGGAGAAGAATATTGTGGTATCAGAAATCAGCGACGAGTGCCGGAGTATTGCTTTGCTGATGCTACTGACGGGGCATATTTTGCAGAAAATCGATGGAATTATCGAGATAATACTATCAAACGAGCCCTTTGGGTGGGTGATGAAGTATTTACGCTTTCTGACACGCTTTTTTCAGTGCATAATTTAGAAAATGGAAAATTTTCATACGGTCTAAATTTTAATACGCTTTCTCCGCTTGATTCTATTCATTCGAAAACTCCTAAAAAATAAATGAAAAAATTTCTTATTGGCATATTTTTTTGTATTTTTGTATTATTGCTTCCGTGGATAGTGATTTCTTTTTCGAGCAAGGATGCGATATATACAAGGATAGATGAGGTGCCAAAGAAAGAATATGGGCTTCTCCTTGGGACGAGTCCGACCACAGCCGATAGGAAGATAAATCGATTTTTTACGACGCGGATAGAGGCCACAAAGGAACTCTACGAGCGAGGAAAAATCAAAAAAATCATTGTGTCAGGAGCTAAAAATAATGACGGCTATAATGAGCCACTATACATGAAAAATGCTCTCATACGGGCAGGGGTTCTACCAGAAGATATTATTCTAGACAATAAAGGATTTCGTACACTCGATTCGATTTTGCGAGCAAAAAAAGAGTTTAAAATTTCGGATTATATTGTGATTTCTCAGCCATTTCACCTTGAGCGAGCAATTTTCCTTGCGCGTATGCACGGCGAAAAAACTACTGGATTTGGTGCGGCAGATATTCCGTTTTCACATGGTTCATTTGTTTATCTTCGGGAGGTTGGAGCGAGGTGGAAAGCGATTTTTGATGTGGTGAGGTAAGGAAAAACAATATTTGTCATTCTGAGTGTTAGCGAAGAATCTTCTAAATTTTCTAAAAAACACTATCTGTCATCCTGAATTTGATTCAGGATCTCTAAAAAAAGTATTCTATAATCCTGTACTAGATCCCGGATCGGAGTCCGGGATGACAGTTTGGAAGGGGGTTCAGAAAAATGATATATGTCATCCTCGGGCTTGACCCGGGGATCCAGTCGATAAAAATATTCTTTCCCCAAAAATTTTACTTTCACTCCTCCTTTTCTTTTGTGACTACTCCATAATACCACAAACCATAATAAATCACAAAAAATAAAAACCTAAGTAATTTTTGCCTTGAATGGCAAAAATCCAAGAACCACTCTTTTAAAACAAAAGTCTTGGAGTCAAATAAACTCGCTTGTACTCCCCAAAGGGTTTCATCTTTTAATAACTGATTTTCATCATCGCTCATCGATTTTTCTACTCCTTTTATTTTTAAAAGAAAAAATCTCTTGGCAGTATTTGTCCTCCAAACCCCATTTTGTACAGATTTTCTTTAATTAAAACAAAAAATATTCAAAAAGAAAGGAAATTTTATTTTCCTTTCCAAAATCTATTCTTCAAAATTCTAACCTCTACTTCCTATATTTCTCCTGCGTTTCTTTGTCTCGCGTCTCTAAAGCCTTGTACCACTTTTTCTCGGTGTCAGACCAGTTGGCAAAAGGGTGGAGTGAAAAAGAATTATTTGTGATTTTTTTGAGTTTTGTAGTCTCTGAACCAATCCATTCCGGGAGATCAAGTTTATCATTAATATTTTTGAGTTCGATATCAGCGAGCACGATTCCTTCATTGGCTCACTTATACTCGTCGATTTCCCACATTTTCCCGTCGGTGTGGATGTAGGTTTTGCGGAGTTTGTGGACTTCGGCCTGTCCGACCATGAGATAGAGCCCGACACGATAAGGTACTTCCCACTCGTATTCTTCGCGGATATTCGGCTCATCTTTTTTACTTTTATTGTCGACTTTGAAGGTAAAAGCTGCCTCTTTTTTTCCGGTTTTTATATCTTCAATGAGACGGACGCGAAATTTACTTCCTTTTTGATTATGAAGGACAGCTTGAATATATCGCTTGACTGGGAGGGATTTTGAGAGTTTTTTCCACTCTGGATGTTCGGTATTGACGACAAATTGTCGCTCGATTTCTTGTGCCATAAATTGTAAAAATAATAAATATATTTATATAGTAGCATATTTCTAAAATAAAGTCAAGTATTTTGTGATCGGATTTTCCAGTTCGTTTTAGAATTTGTGTCATTATAATTTGCTTTTTATTTTTTTTCTGTATAATACAATGGAATTATGGTCAGTTTTGACCAGTTTTTCTTGTTATTTTTTTACTTTTATTTATGCAATATAGAAATATCGCAATTATTGCCCATGTAGACCATGGGAAAACAACGCTCGTAGATGCACTTTTGAAACAATCAGGGACCTTCCGAGAAAATGAAGAAGTTGGAACGACAATCATGGATTCAAACGATCAAGAAAAGGAGCGAGGGATTACTATTTACTCAAAAAATACAGCCGTTTCTTATAAAGATGTAAAAATCAATATCGTCGATACACCTTGACATGCGGACTTTGGGTCAGAAGTAGAGCGAGTACTTCGTATGGTAGACAGTGTTTGTCTTGTTGTCGATGCTTACGAAGGGCCTATGCCTCAGACAAAATTTGTCCTCAAAAAAGCCCTCGAACTTGGACTCAAACCTATCGTTGTTATTAATAAAATTGACAAGCCAACAGCGCGACCGGATGAGGTTATTGATATGCTTTTTGATCTTTTCGTTGATCTCGGTGCGACTGACGATCAACTTGATATCACTGACGGACGAATCGTCTATACAATCGCGCGAGATGGAATTGCAAAAAAGAATTTGAGTGACGAATCAGACAATATTTTCCCACTTTTCGATACGATTCTCGAGCAGGTAGCCGAAGCACCAAATAACACTGAAAAACCATTTAAAATGCAAATCGCAAACCTTGACTATGACAACTATGTCGGTCGTATGGGGATCGGTCGGGTCTACGAAGGAAAGGTAAAAGTCGGAGAAACGGTCACAATCATCTCAAATGAAGGAGAGCGACGAACTGGAAAAATCTCAAAAATCTACACTTCACTCGGACTTCAAAAAATCGAAGCGAAAGAAGGGGAAGCAGGTGATATCATTACGATTGCTGGTATCCCAGATATTTTCGTCGGAGAGACAGTGTGTGCTGATGCTGATACTGAGCCAATGCCAGCAATTACTATTGATGAGCCAACCTTGACAATGGAATTTATCGTAAATAACTCTCCATTTGCTGGTCGAGAAGGGGATTTTGTCACTTCACGACAGATTCGAGATCGCCTTGAAAAAGAACTTGAAATGAATGTGGGACTTAAAATCGACTTTGAAAATTCTGACGGAAATTCTTACCGAGTTTCTGGACGAGGAGAACTTCATCTTTCTGTCCTTGTCGAGACAATGCGACGAGAAGGATTCGAACTCCAAGTCGGAGCACCACAAGTAATTTTCCACGACAATAATGGTACAAAAGAAGAACCAATTGAGCATGTCGTAATGTGGGTACCAGACGAATCAAGTGGGTCAATCATGGAGATGCTCGGAAAACGAAAAGGAATCTGTAAAAATATTTCAAGTGAAAATGGAACAACTGCTCTTGACTTTGATGTACCAACTCGAGGGCTTCTCGGATTTAGATCACGATTTATCATTGAGACAAAAGGAGAAGGAATTATCTATTCTTCATTCTCTCACTATGAACCATACAAAGGTCCAATCGAAAAACGAGATGTCGGATCAATGATTTCTGGTTTTCCAGGAAAAGCGATGGCATACTCTCTCTGGAATCTTGAAGATCGAGGTCCAATTCTTATTGAGCCAGGAACAGAAGTCTACGAAGGAATGATTATTGGAGAACACCTTAAAGGGTCTGATCTCGTCGTCAATCCTACGAAAAATAAACAACTTACCAACATCCGAGCCAGTGGTTCTGATGAAGCGGTAAAACTCACTCCAATCAGAAAAATGACACTCGAAGATTGTATTGACTATATCGGAGAAGACGAATATGTAGAAGTAACTCCACAGTCGCTCCGACTCCGAAAAAAATGGCTCACAGAAAACGAACGAAAGAAAAATAAATAATTTTTCTTTAAAACTTAAAAATAACTCTTTTTTCTTCAAAAAGAGTTATTTTTTGCTTAGGTAAGGGAAAATATTTTTAAAGTATGAAAAGTAGGAAAAGTAGGAAAAGTAGGAAAAGTAGGAAATAAGAATTTTTACAAACAAGAAAAGTTTTATACATAAGAAAAAACTATTTATACACTATAGAGTATAAATTGCAATCGAAAATTTATAAAAAAATTGAAGTTTCCAAAAAAATCGTATAATAAATGTATACTTAATTTTTAATTTTTCTTCATATGAGAAAATTTTTTGCGACTTTGCAGATTTTTGCATTGTCTTTCATTTTAATATTTCCATTAGGAAGTTTGCAACCAACTTATGCTGCCAACACCACTGGTACAGGACACATAGCTACTGGTGGATATGGAAAATATAGAGGTGCTATTTACTGGTTAGATTGGGGAAAGTCTAATGGACAAGTTCTCGAAAATGGAGACAAATCTGTATTCACAACACCGAATGGACTTACTTATACTTTGACTGTGTCTGATATTACATTTATTAATCAAAGTACAAGATGGTCAGATTTATCTATTAGAAAACAATGTAAACAAAACTATAGAAAAATTGTCGCTGCACAATCCAATGATTGGGAAGGGAATAATTTTAAGTATGCCTATAATTTCACAGATAGTCCTGCTATTTCGCTCAGATCATGTGCATGAACTATGGGATTAACAGTGATACTTGATGTGGTAGATAAAAATGGAAAACATTCTGACTATGGAAATATTGTAATTGCAGGTACTGAATCTCTTGCATCTTCTCCAAATGAGAGTTATTCTTTGGAAGTAGATACTAATGGTACGAAAACTCCATCACTGAATATTATAGAAACCTATGTTAACAATGATAGAAAAAAAACTTGTGGAGTAAATTGTAATGCCTATAATCGTCCTGGTGCTCCTGCTGGAAGTAGTTGGAAAGATGGACTTGCGGTCAAAGCTATCGTTGATAGCACTGCAACTACTAAAAAAATGACTATAAATCACATGTCTGATAATGAAGCTTGGCCACCAACATACAATGACGGAGATTCTCATGGTGATGCTATCATAGCTGCGACTGATGTACATCAAGTGAGAGCAACTGTAAAAGGAGGAGGTAAGCAACACTTTGCTATTGGTGTATTATCAACTGCTGATTTTGGAGATGCTCCTGCGAGTTATGAAGATATGAATAATCCTGCTCTCCATATTACTAATCCTGTGATTTCAAAGGGAGATTTGCCAGATGGTACCTATTATTTCAAGGGAAGAAATGGATTTGAGAATTTTACAAATCAAGACGGAACTATTTCATCTTATGGTTCTATGCCGACTCTCCAATTGCCACAGTTGAGAATAGGAAGTGGAATAGATTTTGAGGTAAAACCAAAAAATTCAGACAATGCTGACGGAGATGACACTCATCAAGCGGACGATGAGGACGGAGTTAGTACTCTGATTGCACATTGTGATGGTCAGATTAAAGTTTTGAATGAATATAACAGACCTGCATATCTACACTATTGGATTGATAAAAATGAAAATGGAACTTTTGATAATGATGAATATGTAAAACAACCTGTTCCAGCAACATATTTTGACACAATTAATAATGTAAAAAAAGAAAAAACAATTGCTTTCCCAAATAATATTTTCACATCAGAAAATAAACAGGAGAGATTTATGAGGTTTAGAATTACTACAGAAGAAAATGAAGGAGTAAGTGGATTGGCTCCTGATGGTGAGGTAGAAGATGTAAAAGTGACTTTTTTGAATCCTCGTGTCCAAACTGGTTCACATGATTTGACTTGTAATGATACTACTTCACCAATTGAGTTTACAGATTTGCCAGATACAGGATGGACAATCACAGGAGATGGATTTACTGACCAAGTATGTCAATGAGTACAAGGAACTTTTACAAATGGAAAATGTGTTATTTCATGAAATTCTACTACAAAAACTTTAGATCTTCCAAAAGGAGATTATGGTTTTGAAATTGGTAATTTTACAGAAATTGCACCAACTTCTTGTAAAAAAACAACAGAAACAATTAGAGTAGAAGATACATGTAAACCAGCAATTGAACTTGAAAAATCAACAACAAGTACAGGACTTATTGTTGATGATGTTATTACTTATAGTTTTAAAATTACAAATACATGAAGTGGAACATTAAGTAATGTAGTATTGGAAGATCCAATGCCAAATCTTTTTGATAAAAATTTTACAACAATTCCAACACTTGCAGAATGAGAAAGTACAACATTTACAGCTAAATATAAAGTGACTCAAGCAGATGTAGATAGAGGAACTCTCACAAATACAGCAACAGTAAATACAAATAGTGAAAGGGCTCCATTGACAGATACAGGGAGTGTAAGTCTACCACAAAAATCAACCCCAAAAATTGTCCTCGAAAAAGAAGCTCAACCACTCACAGATACAAACCAAGACGGTATTATTGGAGGAAAAGATGACACCATCACTTACACCTTCACTGTTACGAACTCTGGAACTGTTACTCTCAAAGAAATTACCATTGCAGATGACAAAGTTGCAAATATTACTTGTCAAAAGACCACCCTTGCTCCAAAAGAAACCACTACATGTACAGGAGATGCCTACACCATCACTCAAGCAGATATTGATGCTGGTAAGGTAGAAAACACCGCAACCGTTACAGCCAAAGATCCACAAAACAAACCAGTTACAGATATTTCAGACAGCGCTAACGATAACGACAAAGATGGAACGGATGACCCAACAATAGTAGCAGTACCACAAACCCCAAAAATTGTCCTCGAAAAAGAAGCTCAACCACTCACAGATACAAACCAAGACGGTATTATTGGAGGAAAAGATGACACCATCACTTACACCTTCACTGTTACGAACTCTGGAACTGTTACTCTCAAAGAAATTACCATTGCAGATGACAAAGTTGCAAATATTACTTGTCAAAAGACCACCCTTGCTCCAAAAGAAACCACTACATGTACAGGAGATGCCTACACCATCACTCAAGCAGATATTGATGCTGGTAAGGTAGAAAACACCGCAACCGTTACAGCCAAAGATCCACAAAACAAACCAGTTACAGATATTTCAGACAGCGCTAACGATAACGACAAAGATGGAACGGATGACCCAACAATAGTAGCAGTACCACAAACCCCAAAAATTGTCCTCGTCAAAACAGCAGACAAAACAAAAGTCACCTATT
>JAGYHI010000020.1 GCA_018457335.1 Candidatus Altimarinota bacterium
TGCTCGAAACAGCATGTATTTTACAAAAAGAGTGAGAAATTTCTGACGAAACTATCGAGGAAATTTCAAAAAATATGATTGGCTACGATCGCGACGGAGAAGAACACTACAATCTCATTTCCGCGGTACATAAATCTCTGCGAGATAGCGATGGTGACGCTGGTGCCTACTGGATTTCTCGTATGCTCGTCGGCGGTGAAGATCCCAGATATATTGCACGCCGGCTGATCAATTTTGCCAGTGAAGATGTCTTTTCTCCGGAGGCGATTATACTTGCAAATAGCGTCTATGAAATCTGCGAAAAAGTCGGAATGCCTGATGCTGAATTGCCACTGCTTAATTTGGCATATTTTCTAGCGGATTTACCAAAAAATAATAAAATCTATGCGGCGCTTCCAAAAATCCACGCTGATATCGCTGAATATGGAAAACTCCCAGTCCCAATGCACCTGCGGAATGCTCCAACGGAATTTTTGAAAGAACAGTGATACGGAAAATGATATGAATACGCACACAATCTTGAATCGAAAAAAAGCGAGCAAGAACACTTTCCAGAAGAATTGAAAGGTCGGAAGTATCGAGAGCAATAGAAAAACATTGACAAAATTATAATTTTGAATATAATTCAAATTCAATAATTATTTTTTATATTGAAAACAGAATATTTAAATCCGGAAGTATGCAGAGGCATTAAACAAAAATACAATAAAAAGCGTAATGCTCACAAGGTGCGAAATACGGTTTCTAAAAACCTCAATGCTTGCATGAAAAAATGAGATTGAGAGCTTTCTCATGATAAAAAACCGAAACAATCAAACGATTAAGGAAATATCTAATTTTTAAAACTATGGAATATCTATCACTTAAAACGAGTATTTTGCTTTTAAAAATTGATATGAGATTTGCTTTTTTCAAAAAAATCCATATACTACCATCTAGTAAGATAAAAGACTGCTCTCGGGCGAGTCTTTTTTTACAAAATAATTCTTAATTTTTTATTTTATGTTTGATTTACAAAAAATTGATGCGGCTGTTACGGCTATCGCTGTCGAAAAGAAAATCGATAAAGAGCGACTTGTCAGCATTATCGAAGATGCTATTAAAACGGCTTATAAAAAAGATTTCGCTTGCAAAGAAGCAGAAGTCAATGTCCACCTCGATATGAAAACGGGTGCGATGGAAATCTCAATTCTTAAAACTATCGTCGCGACAGAAGATGATGTAGAAGATGAAGATCTACAAATTTCTTATGAAGAAATCGGTGGCGAAGAGTCTGGATACGAAATCGGTGACGTCGTCGAACTCGATGTCTCTGATGATATCGAAGATACAGAAAGTTTTGGTCGTATTGCTTCACAAGCAGCCAAACAAGTCATCGTCCAAAAAATTGGTGAAACAGAAAAAGAAAAACTCTACCACCTTTTTAAAGATAAAGAAGATACCATCGTCAATATGCGAATCGAACTCGTTGAAAAAAATCGAGTAGTTTTTGATTACAATGGACATCAAGTCGTCTTGCCAAAATCAGAGCAAAACGGAAAAGATCGATATACTCCAGGACAACGAATGAATCTCTATGTCCGAAAAGTTGAAATTGATGAAGTGCACGGTCCGCGAGTCATACTTTCTCGAAAAGATAAAGAACTCGTTGTAAAACTTTTTGAAGCCAATACGCCAGAACTTGACGAAGGACTTGTTGATATTGTCTCTATTGCGCGAATCCCAGGAGCGAAAACAAAAATTATCGTTGCCAGTGATGACAGTGATATTGATCCGGCTGGATGTCTTATCGGTCCAAAAGGAACTCGTGTACGAACTATCGTCGACGAGCTTTTTGGTGAAAAAATTGATATCTTGAATTATACAACCAATCAAGAAGAAATGGTACGACGAGCACTTGTGCCAGGTATGGTCGAATCAATCGAAATTGACGATGAAAATACAACAATTATCGCGACTGTCACAGAAGAGGAAAAAGGAAAAGTCCTCGGACGAAATGGTACGAATATTAATATTGCTGGTGAGCTTCTCGGATACCGAATCAATCTTCAAACCCTCAAATCAGAAACAGATGAGAGCGAAGAGGAAACAATCGAAGAATAATTTTTTTAAAAAATGATTGACTGTAAGGTTTGCACTTGAAAAAGTTGTACTTCCAGCGGAAGTGCGTATATTTTGCAGCGGATAGAAAATGATAAAATTGGAAACGAAGAAAAATATAAAAATCTCAATATCTCGACCTGCTCGTGTCAGTGAAAATGTAAAGAAGCAATCGTTGTAGTCGTGGATGACATTAAGTATACTCGTCAAAATCCTGCCACGGTTTCAAAAATGCTTCGAGAAAAGGTGGAGAAGTGGAAAGCGAAGAAGTAAGCAAATTCTCTTATTTTCCCCCTGTGAGAGGGGATTAAGGGGAGATTTTTAAAAAATAATACCTGTCATCCTCGGGCTTGTCCCGGGGATCCAGCCAACAAACAAACTCCTCTTCCTTTTTGAATAACATTCCACCCTCACTCCCTCTATACTTTTTGCTGCCAAAAAGTATCAAAAACCATTTCTCTTATTCTCCATTTTTGGTTTTCATTCTCCTTCTCAATATTTCTAAAATTTGAAAACTCAAAATTTTTCTCCAAGAAATTTCTCAAACAGTTCAAATTTTTCCTATCGGATCGAAATACCTCGAAGATGAAAACGAAAAAATCTCGAAATGAGAAACAAAAGAAAATTTGTAAAACCTTATCTCCTAAAATTTATCTCCCTATGTCAAAAGTCGGTTATGTTGCTATCATCGGTCGTCCAAATGCTGGAAAATCGACTTTTATCAATGCACTTATTGGGGAAAAAGTTTCGACGATTTCTCATAGACCACAGACGACACAGCGGCGGATTCATGCGATTTTTACCGATGAAGAAAAGGATTTACAGATTATTTTTGTCGATACACCGGGTATTCACGAAGTCGAAAATCCAGATCCAAAAAACATAAATCATCGTATCAATTATGAGGCTTTTTCGGTTTTACGAAATGCTGATGTCGTGATGCGGCTGGTCGATCCGACTCGTCCCTACGGGAAAGAAGACGAAAAAATAGACGAACTTCTCTCTTTTTATGATACGCCGGTTTTCCGAGTTGAGACGAAGCAGGATTTGACAAAGTCTTATCCAGGAAAAGATATTGATTTGAAAATAAATTCTTTGACAAGGGAAGGATTTTCCGA
The DNA here is from genome assembly GCA_018457335.1 of Candidatus Altimarinota bacterium. Next base: position 3,219 of record JAGYHI010000020.1, read on the forward strand.
TCTTCTCGATATGATCGCTACAAAACTTCCAGACGGACCTTTCCTCTACGATCCTGACATTTATACGGATCAGAGTATCAATTTTCGTGTCAGTGAAGTGCTTCGTGAGACGCTTTTTCACACACTCGGCGAAGAGATTCCTTACGCTTGTTACAGTGAGATGGTGAGCATAGAAAATAGCGAAGACCTCCTAAAATTACAAGTAAATATTTTCACAGAAACCGAATCACAAAAAAAGATACTTATCGGAAAAGGTGGGAGAAAAATCCAGGAAATCGGCACGAAGGCTCGTCACAGTCTCGAAGATATTTTTGACAAAAAAATATTTCTCGGACTTCGGGTCAAAGTCTCAAAAAACTGGCGAAAAAATGAGAAAATCCTCAATAATTTATTTCCAAAGAAATAAAAATATGGCTCAATATGACAATTTCGCAAAGACCTTTTCTCAGAGTCGCAAAAATATGCACTGGCAGGATCTTGATGAGATTATTGATGATATAAAAGTAAATAATTTTAAGTCCGTTCTTGATATTGGTTGTGGAAGTGGACGATTTTTGGATATGTGTAAAAAGAAAAATTTTACACCGCATTATCTGGGAGTTGATGCTTCTGCTGGGATGATTCAAGAGGCGCAAAAAAATCATCCAAATGCTGATTTTGTGATAACTCCAATGCAAAATATTTCTGAAAATATTTGAGGAAAATTTGATGCTATTATTTTTATTGCTTCTTTTCATCATCTTGAAACGGAAAAACTTCGTCATCAAGTACTCAAAAATATTAAGAATTTTCTCGCTCCAAACAGAAAAATATACATGACCAATTGGAATCTTCGTGAGCAAGAAAAATATCAAAAATCCCAAACTTCCGATGGCGAATTTCAGATAAAAATTGGGCAGTTTTCTCGATATTATCATGGATTTACCCTACAAGAACTCGAAAGTTTATTTATGCAAAATGATCTAAAAATCGAAAAAAATACCCGCTCAGAAAACGGGTATAATTTGGTTTCGTGGGTTGGGAATTAAAATTTATCGCTGTAATTTTTTCAAAGTTGGAAGGATTTTTATATATATTTTGTAGAGAAAAAAACCGAGGAGAAATCCGAGTGATCCAAGTATAATATCGTCGATATCAAAAGCAAAATATACCTTATATTGAAGAAGAAAATAGAACTCAATTACAAGAATGGCTTGTAAAAATTCTTTACAAAAAGCAAGCCCAATTGCCCAAAGAATACTATTTTTTAGAGTTATTTTCCCTTGAGTAAGAAAAGGAAGTAAAAATCCAAATGGAATGAAAAGTGCAATATTTCCCCCGATAACTCTGATAGCATTTCTCGTGTTTTCTTCCCAGTAGGATTCTATGAGGTGTGGCGGAACTACTTCTTTCGTTTGCATTTGTTCGAGCATTTTTTCCATAGAACCGTAGAGATAATCCTTGATAGTTTCAAATGGAATAATTTGAAAATGGACTATATGTTTAAATTGGATTGAATCATCTATAAATTCTCCATGAAAAACCTCATTTAAAAATGCAATATCTATAAAAAATATCATATAGACATAAAAGAGGCTATATAAGAAAATTCTCGTCATATTTGACCGTTTTTTGTAGTAGAAAAAACAGAAAAAGAGTGGGTAAAATAGGATACCAATAAGAAATGCCATAAAAACAAAATTAAGAAATATTTTTATTTTTCTACTCCTAATATCTCATATTTTGTATTATATGAAAATCTAAAAATTTGCAAATATTTAAAAAAATAAAAAAAGACGAGTGATAATAGTATCACTCGTCAGATAAGATTGGGGTTTTTGAGGATTCTCTGATTTCATTGCAATCTTTCATTGTTTGATCAATTATTTTATCAAAGTCTTCTTTATCTGAAAAAAAGGTAACGAAAACTATAAAAAGTAAACCTCCCATCAAGAATATCACTATGAAAATCAAAAAAATAAAAAACTCCCCCATGGTTTGTAAAAAACCCATTTTTACTCCTACTTCTTTAAAAGATATTTCACAAACAACCATTGTTTGTTCTTCATACTTTTTATGAAGTGGAGAGCACTATAAAAAAATAAAATTATTTGTCAAATTTATTTTTTTAAAATAAATCTAAACTTTTTTAAAAAACTCGGTTCGTAGTACGATTTTTCCGCACTCGATCTCTTCTGGATTGTCAGTGAGACGAATATTTTTAAATTTTTCTCATTTTTTGATGTCACCTCCTCATTTTATTTTGAGAGGTTTGATAGCTATTACACTATCGCCAGACTGAAGTCTGTTTCCATTTGCATCAAAAACTTCGATTTCAGATGTATTGGTATCGTTATTTTCCGCGTACCAATCGTATTTTTTCTTTGCCATAAATTTTTAAATTAAAAATTAAATTACACATAAATTATTTACATTCTATAAAAGTTGCAACTACTTTTTCTATGACATTGTCATGTGTTTTTTGTACAGTGATTGTTAATTTTTTTCCTTCTTCTTCGAAAGTGATTTTTGTTCCTTCTGGCGGAAAAGCTTCGTACTCACTCATGAGTACATATGAGAGGGTTTCACCGAGATATTCTTCTGGGAGTGCGATATCAGTTTCGTGGAGATTAAATTCTTCGAGAATGTCATCGATGAGTACTTTTCCGACAGCTTCGATTGTTTTTTCATCTTTTTTGCAGATGTAGATTTCTTCTTTGTCAGTTTCGTCTTTGATGTCACCAAAGACTTCTTCGAGAACATCTTCCATTGTGATGACACCAGCGACTCCACCATATTCGTCCATTACGACGGCGATATGACGACGCGATTTTTGAAATTTTTCAAAGAGATCATCGAGCGACTCAGAAAATGGCACTTTCATGATTTTTTCCAGTTTCATTTCAGAGAGTTTTTTTGATCCATTTCCTTCGGCTTGGAGTTTGAAAGCCGTTTTAAAATTAATCATAAACTCGACATCATCTGGGGATTTTGTATAAATTGGCATTCGTGAGTGCGATGCTTGAATTAAGAATTTACAAACCTCGTCAAGTGTCATTTCCATAGAAAGAAACTCGACATTGACGCGCGGTGTCATCACACTATCAGCCATCATTTCTCGCAGAGAAAGGAGATTTTTGATTTGGCGTCGCTCATCATCTTCGACTTCGCCCTCTTCGTGACTCATATCGATAAAAGCCTCGACTTCTTGATAACTAATTTGCTTTGCATAGCCGTCACCACCAAAAATTTTATTGACCAATTTTAGAAAAAGTCCTACAATAAAAGAGATTGGGTAAAAAATCCAGATAAGAATGCGATAAATCGGTGCAACCATCAATGAAATTTGTACATTAAATTTTGTACAAACGGTTTTTGGGGTGATTTCTCAAAAAAGCAACAAAATAATCGTCACAGCAACTGTGGCTATGAGTGGTCCATATTCATCGGGAAGTTGCATTTTTTTAGCGATTTCCACCGTAGCAATCGTCGCAAGCGAGGCACTGGCCACATTGACAATGTTATTTCCGATAAGAATCGTAATCAAAAGTCGGTCAGTATCCTTTCGGATGATTTCGAGCGATTTTGCACCAAATTTTTTCTCTCGCACAAGGCTTTGTACAGCGTGCTTCGAAAGAGTCATCAGAGCGAGTTCTGTCCCTGAAAAAAAGGCTGATAATATAATCAGAATAATAAATATACCTATCGACGCGGGGTCCACGAAAAATTTTTAAATTAAAAAGTAAAGAATTTTATGCGTATTTTATTAAAAAATTTAAAAAAAGCAAGAGGAAAATGCATTGATTCTTTATTACATCACTTGTAAGAAATTTTTTAAGAGTTTGTCATTGCGAGGCGAAGCTGTGGTAATTCTTTATAAAGAAATCTATAATTAATATGTCATTCCCGCGCAGGCGGGAATCTGGGTAAAAATATCTTACTTGGATGATAATACTACACTGGATCCCCAGGTCAAGCCCGAGGATGACAAATTAGAGGTTCAAAAAAAAATAGTACCTGTCATCCTGAACTTGTTTCAGGATCTCTAAAATTAAGAATTAAAATAGTTTCCCTTATTATATCCGCGGGGCACGAGAGGGAAATGTCCGAAGGACAAAGGGATTCTTAAAATCAGCATATGTCATCCTCGGGCTTGACCCGGGGATCCAGACAATAAACAAATTCCTCTTCTTTTTCCTTAAAACCTCACCCTCCAACTCCTATGCTTTCACCCAAAGGGCACGCGTGGAGCCAAAAGTACCAAAACCTTTGGGGGTGAAAAAACTCGCTCGCTTTTCGCTCATTTATTGTACAGATTTTCATCTGACTCAAACAATTTTCACCCCCAAACTCCCAACAAACTGACTTTCTTTTTTGGTTATTTTTAGAAGAAAAATTCTTTAAAATGAAAAACAAAAAAGAAAGGAAATTGATTTTTCCTTTCTAAAATTTTAGTCCTAAATTCTACTCTCTACATAAAAATATTTACCACCAAAATTGCAATTAGTGTCAAAAATATTGAAATTCAAAATCCGATGAGAACGCTCCGAGCAAAAACTTTCTCTCCTTTGAAATAGGCGATAGAGGCTTTGACAGTATTGTTTGAAAGTGTTGCGATAAGAATTGTCGTCGCGGCTACTACAAGTGGTACGGTACCAGCAAGTGATTTTTCGGACATATCCATATTGATTGCATCGACATCAGCGAGTCCAGAGACAAGTGCGAGAATATAGTAAAAGGCTTCGAGTGGGATAAAATCTTTATAAATCAATCCAACTCCTGATAAAAACTTGATTGCAACAATAATGAGCGCAAATTGAATCGCAGGTCAGAGCTCAAAAGGTGAGTCATATTGGTCGTCGATTTTGACTTCTTTTGTAGCCGGAGTTTGTTTATCTTTTCGGTAATAAAAATAAGTCATACCCGCGAGTGAAACGAGCATTACTGATGCTGGAATCGTGATAATCGAGAGGATTTTTGGATTGTAAAATCCCGCCACCACAATGACTCGAAGTGCCATAATGGTCGAAGCCACGAGCGTTGCAGCTACATAGGCATAAGTATTTCCAGACTTATCTTGACTGCGGTTAGTCATCGCAGCAGTGACGGCTGTTGAAGAAATCATACCGCCGATTGCACCAGAGATAATCGCTCCTCCTCGGTCGCCGAGAATCCTCGAAAGAATATATCCTATTTCCTATGTGCAGTCCGCTTTTTTTAAGAATCATACAAGCCTCACAAGTGAACTCGCAGCAATTTTGACATATATTGTCGGTGTACTTATTATGATTAGTGGGCCATCGTTTGCGGTTATTATTGCAATGTTAATATTAATTCTTCTTTCTACAAAGAGACAAATTAATAAATTTAAAACCTATATTTCACAAGAAGAATTTTCAACCACGATAAAATTTGGAGTGATCGCACTCATTGTACTTCCACTATTACCAGATCATTCCTATTCGATTCAAGAAATTTTTTCTGGACTTTCTGGGAGTCAAATCACACTTGGGCACGAAATTTTACAAATGCACTTTATTAATCCTTTTAAAATCTGGTTTTTTGTCGTCCTTATGGCAGGAATTGAGTTTATAGGATATATTCTTTCGAGGATTCTCGGCGACCGAGGAGGAGCGATTATCTCTGGTGCAATCGGCGGTATGATTTCTTCAACAGCCGTCACTGCTGCGATGACTAACCGCAGTCAAGATAAGTCTGGAAATACTTATGCCTATGTAGCTGCAACGCTCGTGGCTTCGACCATTATGGCACTTCGAGTCATTGTGGTGGCGGGATTTTACAATCCAAAAATCCTCTCGATTATCACGATTCCAGCATCAGTAATGCTCGTTTCACTCGCGGGTATGACTTATTTTTATTACCGAAAAGATAAACAAACTCCGGCTACAAAAGAAGTCAAAATCGACGACCAATATGACTCACCTTTTGAGCTCTGACCTGCGATTCAATTTGCGCTCATTATTGTTGCAATCAAGTTTTTATCAGGAGTTGGATTGATTTATAAAGATTTTATCCCACTCGAAGCCTTTTACTATATTCTCGCACTTGTCTCTGGACTCGCTGATGTCGATGCAATCAATATGGATATGTCCGAAAAATCACTTGCTGGTACCGTACCACTTGTAGTAGCCGCGACGACAATTCTTATCGCAACACTTTCAAACAATACTGTCAAAGCCTCTATCGCCTATTTCAAAGGAGAGAAAGTTTTTGCTCGGAGCGTTCTCATCGGATTTTGAATTTCAATATTTTTGACACTAATTGCAATTTTGGTGGTAAATATTTTTATGTAGAGAGTAGAATTTAGGACTAAAATTTTAGAAAGGAAAAATCAATTTCCTTTCTTTTTTGTTTTTCATTTTAAAGAATTTTTCTTCTAAAAATAACCAAAAAAGAAAGTCAGTTTGTTGGGAGTTTGGGGGTGAAAATTGTTTGAGTCAGATGAAAATCTGTACAATAAATGAGCGAAAAGCGAGCGAGTTTTTTCACCCCCAAAGGTTTTGGTACTTTTGGCTCCACGCGTGCCCTTTGGGTGAAAGCATAGGAGTTGGAGGGTGAGGTTTTAAGGAAAAAGAAGAGGAATTTGTTTATTGTCTGGATCCCCGGGTCAAGCCCGAGGATGACATATGCTGATTTTAAGAATCCCTTTGTCCTTCGGACATTTCCCTCTCGTGCCCCGCGGATATAATAAGGGAAACTATTTTAATTCTTAATTTTAGAGATCCTGAAACAAGTTCAGGATGACAGGTACTATTTTTTTTTGAACCTCTAATTTGTCATCCTCGGGCTTGACCTGGGGATCCAGTGTAGTATTATCATCCAAGTAAGATATTTTTACCCAGATTCCCGCCTGCGCGGGAATGACATATTAATTATAGATTTCTTTATAAAGAATTACCACAGCTTCGCCTCGCAATGACAAACTCTTAAAAAATTTCTTACAAGTGATGTAATAAAGAATCAATGCATTTTCCTCTTGCTTTTTTTAAATTTTTTAATAAAATACGCATAAAATTCTTTACTTTTTAATTTAAAAATTTTTCGTGGACCCCGCGTCGATAGGTATATTTATTATTCTGATTATATTATCAGCCTTTTTTTCAGGGACAGAACTCGCTCTGATGACTCTTTCGAAGCACGCTGTACAAAGCCTTGTGCGAGAGAAAAAATTTGGTGCAAAATCGCTCGAAATCATCCGAAAGGATACTGACCGACTTTTGATTACGATTCTTATCGGAAATAACATTGTCAATGTGGCCAGTGCCTCGCTTGCGACGATTGCTACGGTGGAAATCGCTAAAAAAATGCAACTTCCCGATGAATATGGACCACTCATAGCCACAGTTGCTGTGACGATTATTTTGTTGCTTTTTTGAGAAATCACCCCAAAAACCGTTTGTACAAAATTTAATGTACAAATTTCATTGATGGTTGCACCGATTTATCGCATTCTTATCTGGATTTTTTACCCAATCTCTTTTATTGTAGGACTTTTTCTAAAATTGGTCAATAAAATTTTTGGTGGTGACGGCTATGCAAAGCAAATTAGTTATCAAGAAGTCGAGGCTTTTATCGATATGAGTCACGAAGAGGGCGAAGTCGAAGATGATGAGCGACGCCAAATCAAAAATCTCCTTTCTCTGCGAGAAATGATGGCTGATAGTGTGATGACACCGCGCGTCAATGTCGAGTTTCTTTCTATGGAAATGACACTTGACGAGGTTTGTAAATTCTTAATTCAAGCATCGCACTCACGAATGCCAATTTATACAAAATCCCCAGATGATGTCGAGTTTATGATTAATTTTAAAACGGCTTTCAAACTCCAAGCCGAAGGAAATGGATCAAAAAAACTCTCTGAAATGAAACTGGAAAAAATCATGAAAGTGCCATTTTCTGAGTCGCTCGATGATCTCTTTGAAAAATTTCAAAAATCGCGTCGTCATATCGCCGTCGTAATGGACGAATATGGTGGAGTCGCTGGTGTCATCACAATGGAAGATGTTCTCGAAGAAGTCTTTGGTGACATCAAAGACGAAACTGACAAAGAAGAAATCTACATCTGCAAAAAAGATGAAAAAACAATCGAAGCTGTCGGAAAAGTACTCATCGATGACATTCTCGAAGAATTTAATCTCCACGAAACTGATATCGCACTCCCAGAAGAATATCTCGGTGAAACCCTCTCATATGTACTCATGAGTGAGTACGAAGCTTTTCCGCCAGAAGGAACAAAAATCACTTTCGAAGAAGAAGGAAAAAAATTAACAATCACTGTACAAAAAACACATGACAATGTCATAGAAAAAGTAGTTGCAACTTTTATAGAATGTAAATAATTTATGTGTAATTTAATTTTTAATTTAAAAATTTATGGCAAAGAAAAAATACGATTGGTACGCGGAAAATAACGATACCAATACATCTGAAATCGAAGTTTTTGATGCAAATGGAAACAGACTTCAGTCTGGCGATAGTGTAATAGCTATCAAACCTCTCAAAATAAAATGAGGAGGTGACATCAAAAAATGAGAAAAATTTAAAAATATTCGTCTCACTGACAATCCAGAAGAGATCGAGTGCGGAAAAATCGTACTACGAACCGAGTTTTTTAAAAAAGTTTAGATTTATTTTAAAAAAATAAATTTGACAAATAATTTTATTTTTTTATAGTGCTCTCCACTTCATAAAAAGTATGAAGAACAAACAATGGTTGTTTGTGAAATATCTTTTAAAGAAGTAGGAGTAAAAATGGGTTTTTTACAAACCATGGGGGAGTTTTTTATTTTTTTGATTTTCATAGTGATATTCTTGATGGGAGGTTTACTTTTTATAGTTTTCGTTACCTTTTTTTCAGATAAAGAAGACTTTGATAAAATAATTGATCAAACAATGAAAGATTGCAATGAAATCAGAGAATCCTCAAAAACCCCAATCTTATCTGACGAGTGATACTATTATCACTCGTCTTTTTTTATTTTTTTAAATATTTGCAAATTTTTAGATTTTCATATAATACAAAATATGAGATATTAGGAGTAGAAAAATAAAAATATTTCTTAATTTTGTTTTTATGGCATTTCTTATTGGTATCCTATTTTACCCACTCTTTTTCTGTTTTTTCTACTACAAAAAACGGTCAAATATGACGAGAATTTTCTTATATAGCCTCTTTTATGTCTATATGATATTTTTTATAGATATTGCATTTTTAAATGAGGTTTTTCATGGAGAATTTATAGATGATTCAATCCAATTTAAACATATAGTCCATTTTCAAATTATTCCATTTGAAACTATCAAGGATTATCTCTACGGTTCTATGGAAAAAATGCTCGAACAAATGCAAACGAAAGAAGTAGTTCCGCCACACCTCATAGAATCCTACTGGGAAGAAAACACGAGAAATGCTATCAGAGTTATCGGGGGAAATATTGCACTTTTCATTCCATTTGGATTTTTACTTCCTTTTCTTACTCAAGGGAAAATAACTCTAAAAAATAGTATTCTTTGGGCAATTGGGCTTGCTTTTTGTAAAGAATTTTTACAAGCCATTCTTGTAATTGAGTTCTATTTTCTTCTTCAATATAAGGTATATTTTGCTTTTGATATCGACGATATTATACTTGGATCACTCGGATTTCTCCTCGGTTTTTTTCTCTACAAAATATATATAAAAATCCTTCCAACTTTGAAAAAATTACAGCGATAAATTTTAATTCCCAACCCACGAAACCAAATTATACCCGTTTTCTGAGCGGGTATTTTTTTCGATTTTTAGATCATTTTGCATAAATAAACTTTCGAGTTCTTGTAGGGTAAATCCATGATAATATCGAGAAAACTGCCCAATTTTTATCTGAAATTCGCCATCGGAAGTTTGGGATTTTTGATATTTTTCTTGCTCACGAAGATTCCAATTGGTCATGTATATTTTTCTGTTTGGAGCGAGAAAATTCTTAATATTTTTGAGTACTTGATGACGAAGTTTTTCCGTTTCAAGATGATGAAAAGAAGCAATAAAAATAATAGCATCAAATTTTCCTCAAATATTTTCAGAAATATTTTGCATTGGAGTTATCACAAAATCAGCATTTGGATGATTTTTTTGCGCCTCTTGAATCATCCCAGCAGAAGCATCAACTCCCAGATAATGCGGTGTAAAATTTTTCTTTTTACACATATCCAAAAATCGTCCACTTCCACAACCAATATCAAGAACGGACTTAAAATTATTTACTTTTATATCATCAATAATCTCATCAAGATCCTGCCAGTGCATATTTTTGCGACTCTGAGAAAAGGTCTTTGCGAAATTGTCATATTGAGCCATATTTTTATTTCTTTGGAAATAAATTATTGAGGATTTTCTCATTTTTTCGCCAGTTTTTTGAGACTTTGACCCGAAGTCCGAGAAATATTTTTTTGTCAAAAATATCTTCGAGACTGTGACGAGCCTTCGTGCCGATTTCCTGGATTTTTCTCCCACCTTTTCCGATAAGTATCTTTTTTTGTGATTCGGTTTCTGTGAAAATATTTACTTGTAATTTTAGGAGGTCTTCGCTATTTTCTATGCTCACCATCTCACTGTAACAAGCGTAAGGAATCTCTTCGCCGAGTGTGTGAAAAAGCGTCTCACGAAGCACTTCACTGACACGAAAATTGATACTCTGATCCGTATAAATGTCAGGATCGTAGAGGAAAGGTCCGTCTGGAAGTTTTGTAGCGATCATATCGAGAAGATCGGAAAATCCTTCCCTTGTCAAAGAATTTATTTTCAAATCAATATCTTTTCCTGGATAAGACTTTGTCAAATCCTGCTTCGTCTCAACTCGGAAAACCGGCGTATCATAAAAAGAGAGAAGTTCGTCTATTTTTTCGTCTTCTTTCCCGTAGGGACGAGTCGGATCGACCAGCCGCATCACGACATCAGCATTTCGTAAAACCGAAAAAGCCTCATAATTGATACGATGATTTATGTTTTTTGGATCTGGATTTTCGACTTCGTGAATACCCGGTGTATCGACAAAAATAATCTGTAAATCCTTTTCTTCATCGGTAAAAATCGCATGAATCCGCCGCTGTGTCGTCTGTGGTCTATGAGAAATCGTCGAAACTTTTTCCCCAATAAGTGCATTGATAAAAGTCGATTTTCCAGCATTTGGACGACCGATGATAGCAACATAACCGACTTTTGACATAGGGAGATAAATTTTAGGAGATAAGGTTTTACAAATTTTCTTTTGTTTCTCATTTCGAGATTTTTTCGTTTTCATCTTCGAGGTATTTCGATCCGATAGGAAAAATTTGAACTGTTTGAGAAATTTCTTGGAGAAAAATTTTGAGTTTTCAAATTTTAGAAATATTGAGAAGGAGAATGAAAACCAAAAATGGAGAATAAGAGAAATGGTTTTTGATACTTTTTGGCAGCAAAAAGTATAGAGGGAGTGAGGGTGGAATGTTATTCAAAAAGGAAGAGGAGTTTGTTTGTTGGCTGGATCCCCGGGACAAGCCCGAGGATGACAGGTATTATTTTTTAAAAATCTCCCCTTAATCCCCTCTCACAGGGGGAAAATAAGAGAATTTGCTTACTTCTTCGCTTTCCACTTCTCCACCTTTTCTCGAAGCATTTTTGAAACCGTGGCAGGATTTTGACGAGTATACTTAATGTCATCCACGACTACAACGATTGCTTCTTTACATTTTCACTGACACGAGCAGGTCGAGATATTGAGATTTTTATATTTTTCTTCGTTTCCAATTTTATCATTTTCTATCCGCTGCAAAATATACGCACTTCCGCTGGAAGTACAACTTTTTCAAGTGCAAACCTTACAGTCAATCATTTTTTAAAAAAATTATTCTTCGATTGTTTCCTCTTCGCTCTCATCTGTTTCTGATTTGAGGGTTTGAAGATTGATTCGGTATCCGAGAAGCTCACCAGCAATATTAATATTCGTACCATTTCGTCCGAGGACTTTTCCTTTTTCCTCTTCTGTGACAGTCGCGATAATTGTTGTATTTTCATCGTCAATTTCGATTGATTCGACCATACCTGGCACAAGTGCTCGTCGTACCATTTCTTCTTGATTGGTTGTATAATTCAAGATATCAATTTTTTCACCAAAAAGCTCGTCGACGATAGTTCGTACACGAGTTCCTTTTGGACCGATAAGACATCCAGCCGGATCAATATCACTGTCATCACTGGCAACGATAATTTTTGTTTTCGCTCCTGGGATTCGCGCAATAGAGACAATATCAACAAGTCCTTCGTCAAGTTCTGGCGTATTGGCTTCAAAAAGTTTTACAACGAGTTCTTTATCTTTTCGAGAAAGTATGACTCGCGGACCGTGCACTTCATCAATTTCAACTTTTCGGACATAGAGATTCATTCGTTGTCCTGGAGTATATCGATCTTTTCCGTTTTGCTCTGATTTTGGCAAGACGACTTGATGTCCATTGTAATCAAAAACTACTCGATTTTTTTCAACGAGTTCGATTCGCATATTGACGATGGTATCTTCTTTATCTTTAAAAAGGTGGTAGAGTTTTTCTTTTTCTGTTTCACCAATTTTTTGGACGATGACTTGTTTGGCTGCTTGTGAAGCAATACGACCAAAACTTTCTGTATCTTCGATATCATCAGAGACATCGAGTTCGACGACGTCACCGATTTCGTATCCAGACTCTTCGCCACCGATTTCTTCATAAGAAATTTGTAGATCTTCATCTTCTACATCATCTTCTGTCGCGACGATAGTTTTAAGAATTGAGATTTCCATCGCACCCGTTTTCATATCGAGGTGGACATTGACTTCTGCTTCTTTGCAAGCGAAATCTTTTTTATAAGCCGTTTTAATAGCATCTTCGATAATGCTGACAAGTCGCTCTTTATCGATTTTCTTTTCGACAGCGATAGCCGTAACAGCCGCATCAATTTTTTGTAAATCAAACATAAAATAAAAAATTAAGAATTATTTTGTAAAAAAAGACTCGCCCGAGAGCAGTCTTTTATCTTACTAGATGGTAGTATATGGATTTTTTTGAAAAAAGCAAATCTCATATCAATTTTTAAAAGCAAAATACTCGTTTTAAGTGATAGATATTCCATAGTTTTAAAAATTAGATATTTCCTTAATCGTTTGATTGTTTCGGTTTTTTATCATGAGAAAGCTCTCAATCTCATTTTTTCATGCAAGCATTGAGGTTTTTAGAAACCGTATTTCGCACCTTGTGAGCATTACGCTTTTTATTGTATTTTTGTTTAATGCCTCTGCATACTTCCGGATTTAAATATTCTGTTTTCAATATAAAAAATAATTATTGAATTTGAATTATATTCAAAATTATAATTTTGTCAATGTTTTTCTATTGCTCTCGATACTTCCGACCTTTCAATTCTTCTGGAAAGTGTTCTTGCTCGCTTTTTTTCGATTCAAGATTGTGTGCGTATTCATATCATTTTCCGTATCACTGTTCTTTCAAAAATTCCGTTGGAGCATTCCGCAGGTGCATTGGGACTGGGAGTTTTCCATATTCAGCGATATCAGCGTGGATTTTTGGAAGCGCCGCATAGATTTTATTATTTTTTGGTAAATCCGCTAGAAAATATGCCAAATTAAGCAGTGGCAATTCAGCATCAGGCATTCCGACTTTTTCGCAGATTTCATAGACGCTATTTGCAAGTATAATCGCCTCCGGAGAAAAGACATCTTCACTGGCAAAATTGATCAGCCGGCGTGCAATATATCTGGGATCTTCACCGCCGACGAGCATACGAGAAATCCAGTAGGCACCAGCGTCACCATCGCTATCTCGCAGAGATTTATGTACCGCGGAAATGAGATTGTAGTGTTCTTCTCCGTCGCGATCGTAGCCAATCATATTTTTTGAAATTTCCTCGATAGTTTCGTCAGAAATTTCTCACTCTTTTTGTAAAATACATGCTGTTTCGAGCA
>JAGYHI010000021.1 GCA_018457335.1 Candidatus Altimarinota bacterium
AAACTACGAGCAGAAATGACAAGAAAGCCTCGCTCTTATCCAAAATCAAAAAGCGGATTTACAAGCTATCATCGACGATACAAACACACAATGACAAGAAGCAAAAAATACCTTGCAAAACGCTTATAATACGCTCACCTACAATGGCGTAGAGGAAGCAATCAACAACTATCTCACCATAAAAGATACAAATACTCGTGCGAAAATTTATATGATTTATCTCGGGCGATTTGAGCGGTCGTATATAGCCTTACAAAGAAAAAATAAAGTCCTACAAAATGTCCTCTCTCAAAATCGACAAGCCATCTCAAAAAATGTCACCGTCGTCATACCAGAGGTCGGAGCAGAGATTGTAAAGGAACTCGGACTCATCGAGAGTGAAAGCGACAAACAAGCAAAAGAACTCCTTCGATAAGAAAATATTTTAAAAAATCTTAAAATCTCCATTTTCGATATCCACTAGAGCCTTTTCATGTTCTTGTATGATAAGGTTTTTATGGGTTTTCCAACTGATATTCTCTCAATATTTTTTGTCTTTTTTCAAAAAAAGTATTAATGGAATTATACTCGACTCTTCTTGTAACAGAAAAATAACCCCACGAAATGTGAGTCCATTTATGTTTTGTTTTACTTTAAAATAAGGAAATGGTAAAGGTATATTTTTATGGTATTTTTGGGAAATCAGACGAGAAAAAACTTCAAGCGATACATTTTTTCAAAGGACTTAAAATATTGCTTTTTAAAACGATTCGTGATTATAATTTTCATTCTTTTTTGAGTTTAGTGAATATATCTTTTGATCGCTCTTGAAGTTGGGCTGCCTTTTTTTGAAAGTCTCCCCCCCAGTCACTAGTATCAAGTGGCTCAATTTCACAAAAATCTTCATCTCTCTCTCCTGTCACAAAGATCAATTCTTTCTTTCGAAGATTTGTCGAGATTAGCATATTTAAAAGATTTGATGGAGTTGTCTCCATATCTTCTGCCATTTTGTAAAATCGATCTTTAAGCTCTTTTCTGATGACGAAACTCATTTTTGTCTTCTCTTGTATTGTTGCCATAAAAGAATATATTATATATAAATTATATTCATATAATATTCTTTTTTATGTTTTTTGCAAATTATTTATACAAAATGCTAATGTACGAACTTAATCGCACATTAGCATTGTAATGTTTTTATAAATGGTACCCGCAGTAGGGATCGAACCTACGACCTTTAGCTTAGAAGGCTACTGCTCTTCCACTGAGCTATGCGGGCTTGGAACTATAAAAAACACAAATAGCATATACAAAAAAGTGTTTTCGTCAAATTTTTTATACAAGAAAATTTGTATTTTTTGACAACTTCTCTATTTTTTGACGATTTTTTGAGAAAATTTTACACATTTTTTTGACATTAAATTTTTTTACTTTTTGAAAAGTGAGGAATTTTTTATATAATTTTTCAAATATTTTTTAACTTTTTCTCTATGAAAGTACGAATAAAAACTTCTCACCAAAAAGATATCACCTACAAGACGGAGGGTGCTTGTGCCTTTGATTTTCGATCAAGCGAGGATATCACTTTCGCTCCAAAAGAGTGGAAACTCATCGAGACAGGGACTGTCGTCGAGACACCAAAAGGCTACATGCTCATGATCGCACCAAGATCAAGCACTTTTAAAAACTATGGACTCATGATGGTAAATAGTGTCGGAATTATCGACCAAGACTACTCTGGTGACAATGATACGATAAAATTTGCCTACATCAACATGCGAGATGAATCTGTCGAAATTAAAGCTGGTGAGCGAATCGGACAAGGAATGTTTGTAAAAATCGAAAAACCTGAAATCGAAATCGTTACATCAATGAACAACGCAGATCGCGGTGGGTTTGGGACGACCGGAAATGAATAGTTTTAGTTTTTAATTTTTTATACCATGAATCAAGAACAGCAATATCTCGATTTGCTCCAAAAAATTCTCGATGAGGGAAATGACCGAATGGATCGAACTGGCGTGGGGACACGATCGATTTTTGGACATCAGATGAGATTTGACCTCTCAAAAGGATTTCCGCTTCTCACGACAAAAAAAGTGTTTATACGCGGGATTATTCACGAGCTTATTTGGTTTCTCTCGGGTGATACCAATATCCGATATCTCGTCCAAAATAATGTAAAAATCTGGAACGAATGGGCATTTTCGAAATATTTGAAAAAAAAGAATCTTGATGAAAAATATCCTCGATACTCTGATGAGTGGCATAAAAAACTCGAAGAATTTGTAGAGCAAATCAAAGATGATGAAGCGTTTGCAAAAGAATGGGGTGACCTCGGCCCGGTCTACGGAAAGCAATGGCGAGCCTGGGAGACACAGCGAGGAAATTCAATCGATCAAATCCAAAATGTGATTGATACTCTCAGAAATAGTCCATATTCACGACGAAACCTTGTCTCTGGCTGGAATGTCGGCGAAATCGAAGATCTTATCAAGGATCCAGACACGGCGCCACCACCTTGCCATACACTGTTTCAGTTTTATGTCGCGGACAATAAACTCTCTTGCCAACTCTATCAACGATCGGCTGATGTTTTCCTTGGTGTCCCTTTCAATATCGCATCATATGCTCTTTTGACGATGATGATGGCGCATGTTACCGGACTTGAAGCCGGAGAATTTATCCACACTTTTGGAGATGTACATATCTACAATAATCACTTTGACCAAGTCAAAGAGCAACTTTCTCGCACCCCAAAGCCACTGCCTACTATGAAAATTCTAAAAGAAACAGATGATATTTTTTCGTTGACTTATGAAGATTTCAAGCTCGAAAATTATGATCCACACCCAGCAATCAAAGCACCAATAGCAGTATAAGATGATTCTCAATTCTTAATTATTAATTCTTAATTTCTCAAAATGTATATAGTTCTCGAAGGAATCGTCGGAGCCTGAAAATCCACACAAACAAAGAAATTGGTCGAATACCTCTCAAATGAATACAGCGAGGTCGTGCAAGTGCGCGAGCCTGGATCAACGCCGATTGCAGAAGATATTCGCTACTTGGCGCAATGAAAAGAATGGGAAGAAATCATGCACCCACTGACAAATGCCTACCTTTATGCGGCTGCCCGTGCTCAGACACTCCACACCATCGTCAAACCAGCCCTCGAATCCGGAAAAATCGTCGTTTCAGACCGATCTTTTCTCTCTTCTCTTGCCTACCAATGAGAAGCACAAGGACTTGGTTTTGATATGATACTTTCAGTCAATCATGATGCAATTCATGATGTTTTACCTGATGTGATTCTCTATATGGACATCGATATCGATACAGCACTTTCTCGGACTTTTGATGAAGCTGGTGATAAATGGGAGTCGATGGGTAAGGAATTTTTCGAGAAAATTGCACATGGGTATGAAAAGTGTGAAAAGTTGGATTTACTCAAAGATCGTATTGTGCGTATCGATGCAAGTGGAAGTGAAGATGAAATTTTCGAAAATATAAAAAAGATTATTTCTTCAAAAATTAGACAAGTAAAATTGTCATAAAATCTCATTTCATACTTTTCATACTAATCATACTTTATGAAGAAAAACCTTTTCATCATTGACTTGTACAATCTGATTTATCGGATGTTTTATGCAATTCCACAAATGCATACACGCAGCGGGAAACCGATAAATGCTGTTTTTTGAGTGGCAAAATTTCTAAAAACACTGACAACAGAAAATCCAAATGACTGCATTGTCGTCGCCAGTGATAGTGGAAAAACATTCCGATCAGAACTCTTTGAGGCATATAAATGAACTCGCGACCGAATGCCTGATGATTTGCGAAGCCAAATAGAAACCATACAAAATCTTTTTGAAACCGCAAAAATCCCGACAATTACCGCACCTTGATATGAGGCTGATGACATTATCTGATCTCTTGCTCAGCAGACAATCGACGGAAAAATCGATTTTCAGACCATTATTATCTCGTCTGATAAAGACCTCTGTCAGTTTGTAGTCGATAATACCGTGCATATCTACGATGCGATGAAGAAAAAATTTCTGAAAGAAAAAGATATTATTACAAAGTTTTGAGTTCCAAAAAATCAAGTCCGCGATTACCTTGCTATCGTCGGAGACACTTCTGACAATATACCAGGAATTGCCGGATTTTGACCGAAAAAAGCGGTCACACTCTTGAATGAATTTGGTTCGCTCGAAAACATCTACAAAACAATCGGAGTCGAAAAATACAGCGAAGATATGAAAATCACTGAGGAACTCAAAGCCGATGAAAGTAGCATCAAAGAGATAAAGTCCATCACACCAAAAATGCGACTGGCACTTTTAGAAAACATCCACAATGCATTCCTCTCTCAAAAACTCGCACAAATCGTCACAAATCTAGATATCACACTCGACGATTCTTTTATCGGGAAAAATCTCGAAACAGATGAATATATTAACATACTTTCTTCGCTTGACTTTCAATCACTCATACCAGAAGACAGGAAAAAAGATACGAGTTTTCCAAAAATAGAAACTCAGAAAATCGGTACTTTTGATGCATTTCTTGAAGAAGTACACAACCTCAAAAGTCCGACAAGTATCAGCCTCGATGCAAAAAATAAAGAATTTTGTTTTTCTCTTGATGATACGATATATAGTGTCGATATTAGTGTAATTGATATTCTCCCTTTTTTTGAAAAAGTCGAACAAAATAATATCACTCTTATCGGCTACAATATCAAGAAAATTCTTCTTGAAATCGAGAAATACAAAAATCCTGTCGCCCCTGCCAATACGAACCAAAATACACTTTTTTAATAGTCAAATTACTTTTTGACAAAAAAATAAAAATCGATATAATATCATTATCCTTTTCGAGAGAATGATGCTTTATGTATATATATGCCACATTCCTTGAATAGATAGTGGTTATATTACATATTTTCAAGGTAATTATTTCTTGTTTTGGAATTTTTCAATTGTTGGCCGAGAGACGGAGGAAATAATGACAAAAGAAACGAGCTTATATGTGAAATTATCAGGTAACGATGCAATATTAACACTTGATAGTGCCTATAAAATTGTCACCGCATTACTGCATGCAGATGCTCATATAGAGTTAAATATCTCAATAGGAGAAGAGAAAGATAAGCTTATCGAGATAGGACCTATGATGACACTTAAAGCGTACAAATTCTTAGAGAGTCTTGTAGGTGAACAAAAATCCTGTAATTAACTACTTCTAGCACTTAATAAGATTACCTTATTAAGTGCTTTTTAAAAAATATTAATCACACTTTTTCTTTGCTTTTCTAAGTTTTTCACGAAGAAGAGCAATTTTATTATCGCGTTCATTTTCACTTTTTACTGAAAAACTTTTTGCACAGCCACATCGAGAGAGAATATTTTCACTTTTTAAAATCCATTTCTGTCCTACTTTTGTAATTCTCGAATTCTCTAAAAGTTTTTTATCTTTTGGAAGAATAAAAACCTGTACTGATTTATCAAGATTTGAAGAAATTTTTTCAAATTCTGAATTTTCATACTTTTCATACTTTCCAATTTTTATACTATTTCCATTGCAGCCAGACTGGATCATAGAAATAAAAATATCTTCTTTTTGGGCATTAAATTGTTTTGATGTATTTGAGTCAAAAGTAATCATGATAAAGGGTGTTTTAAGGATTTTCTTATTTGTAGTATTTCCAATTATGTGGAGTTCTATGAATCAGAAAACCAGTTTGAGTTTGGGATTGTGGAATTTTTTCAAGGGCTCCAAATTTTATTAAGTCCTTTCCAGTTTTTGCATCTGGGTAGGTTTTTGCAATGTCTGTTACATAAGCCTGGTAGATTTGCTTAGCGGCTCTATCAAAGAAAGGGAAGCAGTATTGAGTACCATTTTCTTTTTTCTCCGGAGGCCGAAGTGATTTTTCTCTTTTTTCAAAGTCCGCAATCCATTTTTTGGTAAAGATTGGATTTTTTTGCAATTCTTGAAACAGAGAAAAGGAAGTTTCTATACAGGTATTATTTTCTTTGATTTGCGGTGTAGAAATCGCCATCAGCAAAAACTTTTGAGCGATTTTTCGCTGATCATGAGTCGGCGAAGCAAGCACCGCAAGAATCTGACTCGCTGTCGGCGCATTATCATGCAAACCAGCAATCGTATAATAGTATCGAGACTGTTTCATATCTCCTATCTCACCATACTGAAATCCAAGATAATAAGCAATCATCGAGGCATCGGAGCAAAAATTTCTCATTTTTTTATCCTGAAATACATTTGGATTGAATTTTTGATTTTGTAACATCTGCAATTTTGGACTTTTGCAGAGATTTTTAAAACCACGAGTACTTATTTTGACCGCAGTATCGATATAGGATTTTGATTTTTCTGAAAGTGGTTTATTGCTATTTCGCATCGGCACGAGCAAAAGTGACCACTCGTACGGCTTGATAAAATATGGATTTACCTTTGTAATCACATCGATCATGCGATGAGAAAAATCTAAATACCCACTTCATCAGATATTTGAGCCAATATACTGAATAAGTTCTATCCACTGAAAATCGGCATACGCATTGTCATAGCCGACACTCGACCAGCGAGCCACCTTTGCCGGAAGTATCATATTTGGATATAGATGTGTCTGCCGCTGGATTTCTTTATACTGAGAAAAACCAAAAACGAGCGCGATATACGTGTATATCGACGCTCAAATAAGAGTCAAAAAAATCAGAAAAATATATTTTTTTTGTTTCATTTTTAGAGGTTTTTATATACCAACTCCATCTTCTGAAAGTTCTGAAAGATCGTGATGCTTGACGACGACTCTTTTTGGGGTCTGTTCAAGTGAGCCCGTGTAAGTCATATGAAGTTTTCGCTCTTTTCGTTCCCCTTCGCTGTGCGTTTCAAGCCCTTCAATACCAAGTTCAGCAATATAATTATGAGCTTTTTTTCTTTCAAAAGCATTAAAATTTGGAAAAATAACTTCTTTTCCATTTGATCGGATTTGCACAATTTTTGAATCAATAAATCGAAATAATTTTTGATCTTTTTGTTTCATGTAGTCATTGATTTCAAGGTAAATATGCTGAAATGA
Organism: Candidatus Altimarinota bacterium; assembly: GCA_018457335.1. The sequence goes on from JAGYHI010000021.1 coordinate 7,091, forward strand.
GCCACTCTGCACCTCTACCATACGAGACAAAAGATGTCGAAGTGATTGAAACCCACGACCATGCATGCCAATAAGAAGAGCACTATCAGGCGTTTGCAGATTTATATGTACTCACTCATCATCATACTTGATATCAAGCGAATCAATAGTGATTTGCATTTTCTCAAAAAATGCCTGAATATAAGAAAAATCCATAAGCAAAAAAGATAGTAAATAGATGTCTGTATTATATTCAAAAATCAAAAAAAGGGAAATTTTTTTATAGAAAATATGCAAGAGAGAAAATAAATTTGCATTTTTATAAAAAATCTTTATACTACTCATAGTATATTACTTATACATTTATATCTATATTTTATTCTTATGAAAATCAAAGACGCAGCAGCCAAAAAGGCTGTCATCAACCGCCTTCGACGAATCGAGGGTCAAATCCGTGGAGTTACTCAGATGATCGAGGACGAAGCCTCAGTTAAGGATATTGCTCAGCAACTTGCAGCTATCCGATCTGCCATGACACACACTGTCTATGAAGAATTCTTCTGTGCAATGGATAAAATTCTTGACAAAAAAAATGGAGAAGTCTCTGAAAAAGACCTTCTCGAACTCCGAAAACTCCTCAAAGGAATCAGATAATCCTCGGCACATAAAAAAAATCTCTCATCATTTAATGGGAGATTTTTTATTGTGTATGTACGACACCAACCCATTTAGCAGAGTCTTTTTCAAAAATCGGAGCCCCACTATCTCCTGCTTCTAAAGAAATATCCGTCAAAACAATACCTGATAGGGTATATTGACTGCCATAAGAATCTACCGATTTTATGATGGCAGAATTTTCTGTAATCTTTCCAGTCATATAGCGAATTTTATTCTTTCTATATACTGGTATAAGTATATCTTTTCATACCTCCACTATATGTGGATAAATTTTTTTATGAGAATTTTTTAGATCTTTTCCACAGGAAATCCAAGCAATATCTCTCTTTTTATCACGGTCATACACACGACAATTTTTTTGGTTTTTAATCTGGATTTTCGCGCTATCATCACGCACTGTATGATAGGCAGTAACATAGATATTTTCTATCTTAAATACAGTACCAAGTAAAGTATTATTTCATTTTGAAACTACTACCCTGAGTATATTTTTTTCTCCAATCTGCGACAAAGTGTATTCTTTTTGACAGGAAGTGAGAAAAAAAGAGAAAATAAGAATGAGAAATAAGAGGATTTTTGAAGTCATACTACAATAGTTTTAGTTGAATCTCTTCTTTAAAAGTCGAATTTACGGCATAGAGATATACTTTTTGTACATTTATATCAATATTCTTTAATTTTTGTAATTCAATTTCAATAATTTTTTCTATATTTTCTCTGTGTACCTCAAATACTACTCTATTTTGTATTCTTAGAAAAGTAATGTGTGGCGAAAAAGAGAAATTATTATCTTCCACTTCATTTCTTTTATAAATATTATGCAATTCATCTCTAAAATCTTGCAAAGGTAAATCTGTATCACTTGTAAAATATAGCACCTGTCGATTTCCTTCTCATCTATAAAAATAATCAAATCAAGCAAGTTTTATGCTTTTGTTTATCGCGAAATGCTCGATAGATTTTTTGATTTCTATTTTTGTACTATCATCAAGATTTTGTTCGAAATAATAGATCGTAACATGTGGAGAAAGAGGATTTTGAAATGAAATACAATCTTGTACCTTGTTTTCTTTTAAATACTGATATACTCGTACAAAAATATCCGAAAAATATTCAGATTTTAATTCAATGCCCACAAAATGGGAAGTCGTATACATAAAACAAAAATACAAAACGAAAATATATTAGCTGATTCAAAATAAAAGTCAAAAAGAAAGTTTTGAATTTTTTGTAAATTTTTATATACTCATATTACTATGAAACACAAAAATATAATCTACATATCTGGAGACGATAGTTTTATGATCGAAAAAGATCTCCACTGGCTCGAGGAAAATTTTGAAAAAAAATATGGTGCAATGAATATCGAGCACCACAATTTGGCGGACTGGAAAAATTTTCATACAGAAACTCTTTTGAGCGCAGACCTTTTTAGTGAAAAAAAACTATTTATCTTCCGTGGTACTCAGCCAAAAGAGGATGCCAGAAAAAAAGAAAAAGATATGAGTCGGATCGAATATGTCATCGAAAAAATCCACGACAAAATCCCAGAAGAAACGATCATAATTTTTGCATTTCTCGGGCAAGAAGAAAAAAAGCTCATCAAATGGCTGAAAAAAAATGCTACTGAACGACTACATACCTTTTCATGGAATCTTTCTCAATGGGAAAAACGAAGCAGTCTACCAAAAACTGAAATCCAGAAAATCCTCAATCTTTATCAAAAATATGAATCCCTGCGAGATAAATATGACAGTAATCCTCTACTCGCTCACGATATCAGTAACAGCCTACAAATGGCAGAACTCTGGTACGAAAACAATGGAAAACTTGACACAGAAACACTTGAAAGCCTTGTACATGCATATGAATGATGAGCCCTTTTTAATTTTATGGACAGCATCCTTACAAAAAATATAGTATGAAGTTTACAAAAATTTGAGAGGTTTAAAGGTTACCAAAGTGGAGAATTTTATCGATTTTTATGAGGACTTTTGACTTCACTTCGAAATAGTACCTATATCATAACTCTACGAGAACTCGGAAAATCACAAAAAGAAATCAGCGAAACACTTCCTATTCATCCATTTGTCATACAAAAATCTTACAAAAGTCCGCTCACTAAAAAAGAAATCACAGATTTTTACAAAAAAATACTCTCCGCAAAAATCGCTTACCAAAGATGAAAATGAATGAAGAAAAATGAATTATGACTACTTTTTGAGATTGAACTAGGGTTAATAAATTTGAAAAAATAATTTTTTCTATATAATAAGGTAGAAAATTTTTAGAAACCTATTTATCTGATTTTCACCCTATATTTTATTTTACTTTTTTAAATACATATTTTATGAAAAAAATACTTATCGCTGGATTTACACTTGTAGCTTTGACTTCATGTAATGGGATTGGAATCCAAAAAAATGACAAAAATCACACACCTACTTCTTCTGGAGAAGTTGTAAAAATCGAAAAAACAAATTCTGATACTAAAAATACAGCAACTGGAAGTGAAACTGCAAATGCGGATGGTATCGTAAAAGACGGATCACTCGTGTCAGTCTACTATACACTCCGAGTCGATAATAAAGATGAAAAAGAAGTCAAAGATACAAATGTTGAAGCAGTTGCAAAAGAAAATAATCTCTATAAAACGGGTGCAAAATATGAACCACTCCCAGTACTTATCGGATCAAACCAAGTTGTAAAAGGATTCGAAGACGGACTTATGGGTATGAAAAAAGGAGAAAAAAAATCTATCGTCGTCCCAGCAGAAAAAGGATATGGAAAAGACACTATCACACAAACAATCGACAAAAAACAAATTGCTCCAGAATTTACATTTACTCAAACTCGTAAAGCACTCGAAGATACTATTGTAGACACAATTAAGTTTGAAGATAAACTTTTCCAGAGTCTTCCTGCTGATATTCAAGAAAAAATGAAATCAGCAAAAAAATGAGAAAAAATTGACCTCCAAGGACAAGAAGCTGTAGTGAAAGAAAAAACAGATACTGAAATCACTTTTGAAGTCAATAATCCGAGAAATCCATTCCTCGGAAAAGAAAAAAAAGTAGGTACTAAAGTGGAGACTCCACAAGCAGATTTTACAATCAAAGAACTCACTGAAACAGGTGTCGTACTTGCGATCACAAATAAACAAAGTCCATTTTATGGGAAAGAATTCAAAGAAGGCGCAACTACAACTGTACAAGGAGATACTGTGATTACAGTGAAAAAAATCGATGGAGATAAAGTGACTATCGAAATACCAAATAAACATCCGCTTGCAAATACAACTCTTTACTTTGATATAGAAATTGCTGATGTGCAATAAGATTATCATTCATGTACTTGCTCTTTTTCCAGAGAGTATAAAACCCTATCTCGATGCAAGTATCCTCAAAAAAGCCCAAGAATCTGGGCTTTTTGAATATCATATTCATAATCTCGCAGATTGGAGCGTTAAGAATACTCGTCGAGTTGATGACAGACCCTATGGTGGTGGAGCTGGTACCATTCTGACGATAGAACCACTTTTTAATGCGCTTACTGAAATCAAGAATATACACCCAAACCTAGAAAAAATTTTCTACATGGGACCAGCTGGAACGCAAGCCAATCAAAAATTTTTTGAAAAAGAAGCAAATTTTGAAGGAGAAAAAGAAATCTTAATTATCTGCGGACACTACGAAGGAATCGATGCACGGATTTTTGATTTTTTCGATATCACCGAAGTATCAATTGGAAATTATGTACTTTCGAGTGGCGAAATTGCGAGTCTCGTTTTTATCGATGCACTTGTACGGCTCGTGCCATGAGTTTTATCTCAAGAATCTTTACAAGAAGAAACTTTTAGCGAAAAACTTTTTTGAAAAGGAGAATACCCGCAATTTTCACGACCAGAAATTTTTAAAGAAAAATCGGTTCCAAAGGTTTTGGTTTCTGGAAATCACAAAAATATAACATCCTGGAAGCAAAAAAATCTTCGAGAAATAAAATAACAAAATTTTTTAGTGAAAATATAAAAATCCCAGACTTTCCGTTGGGATCTTTATATTTTCAGATATCAGTGAATTTTTATTGATTTTGAAGATAAAAACTATTTCCATCGATGAGTATCATTCTTTGCGGAGCAATAATTCGTATACTATTTGGAGTATTATCTTGACGAGAGATAATATCTGAAATTTTCGCCTTATAAGCCGCCAAATCCATAGTAAAAATTTCAAGTTCTGGTGTATTAAATTGTCCAATTACATCCACTTTATTACCTTTTACTAGGAAAGAAAGTTGTGTATACGTACCTTCTTCTTTTGCAAAAGAAATTTCTATTCCATCGACCGTTTTTGTATTTCCATTATTAGAATGTAAAATTTCATTTTCTGTTTCACTCTTTTTTGCTTCGATAGAATTATCAGTGCTTTCAGATTCAGAAGAAAAGTCCTCGTTTTCATTTATATTTTCATCTGTATTTTCTTTCTCCTGAGTTTCTTGCTGAGAAAGGCGAATTATCATATTATTTTCAATTTTTGGAAGCGGTGTTTTTGAATTGACAGCAATATATGGATCTTGTAAATATCACTTATAAGCGTTTCTTTGAATCATAAAAAGGAAGCCTTTAAGATAAAATATGTCTTGTTTTAAATTTTCAAGCTCGCTCAGAGCTCGTGAATCTGCATTTTCAAAAGCCTGTTCAAGTTGATTTGCATAAATATTTTCCATAAGATTTGTAATCTCGGTCACATAGGTTCGAAATGCCATAGAGACTTTTACAATATCTCTATCCACTATCTCATCTCGCAAATAAAGCTTTCCATCCTTGACAACGACATAATTTCCATAAATCGAAATTCGAAGTCGGTGAATCATATTTGCATAAAATTTATTGACAAATTCCTTTTGAATTGCATTTTGTTTTCCAAAATTTTCAAGATTTTCAGCATATTTTTGAGTTGCTTTTAAAACCGTCAAATACAGTTGAAAAACGACTCACTCTTCATCATCAAGAGCTTCTCGGCTGATATATTCATGTTTGTCCGTGATTTTTCCAAAAATTGAAAAGGCATATAATGAAAGATCAAGATAGTCCTTTTTATCCATTTCACTAGCAAGCATTTTACTGAGTTCTTTTACGGCTTGAAGATAGGTGTGAATTCCCGTGAGCGATGTATCTTGCTGTATCAGGTTTTCTGAGAAAATTCCAGAGAGCACTGCAAATAATCGACTTTTTCCAGAAGTCGGCGCCACTCAGACGATTTCAGCAGCTACATTATAAATTGTTTGATATTGAAGTTTATTTTTTTGTAAAAACAGAGCAAATCGCCCATCAATCAAAAACTGTTCCATAATCTCTTCAATTGTATTCCCTGATTTCAGGAGTTTTGCCTTCTCTAAAATTGTATCATACTGTGACCGAAATTTTTTCATATCTATATCCTTATTTGTCACTGCTTTCGAAAGAATAAAACGCAATTCTCAAAGGACATGATGCATTTTTTTAGTGGGATTAATTAATTTTGCATTATCATTGTTTGGATTAAATTCAGCATTATCATCTGCGTATTTTTCAAGGAGTGCCACTTTTTTTACTCGATCTTGAAATGATTTTTGAAGCATCTTAAAGAGGATTTTTGTATTTCGTGGTAGTCGTGATAAGAAGAAAGTCGCAGAACCATCTGACCGCATTAAGCGAACATCTGTAAACTCAATACCAGTCCCCATATTCCCTTTTTTTCCTTGAAGAACTTGCATAATTTGGGTAATATCTGCATTTTTAAGTTCTGAATTTTGAGTCGGATCAAATCGGATAAACATCCCTGGAAACAAGATAATATCAGTCATTTTTTTACCATCAGCGAGAAAAGTCATCTCACCAATACTATCAATAGAGTATACTGAAATCATCCCATCAGATTCTTGTCCAACATAAATACTCCCATTTGTAATCGCCTCGAAAGTAAATCGGTTTTTTGTATCACGAATAGTGTAGTTTTGAAAAGGATCATAAAAAGAAAAGATGCTTGGTGTATCACCAATTTCTATAGTAGAATCGTTTGTTTTTTTGATAGAATTTTTAAATTCAGAAACTGACTTTCCAAAAGCTGGTAAGACAAAAGCTGAAGAAAGTCGCCCAAATGAAATTTGCACTGCTTTATCTTTTGGGAAATCTTTTTCCGCTGGAAAATTTGTTTTCCCAGATTGAGCTTCCAGGGATTTTAATTGAATTTCTCAATTCGGTGCAATGGAAGCCATAGAAAACGTCACTACATTTTTTGCTTTTTTGTCAATGATTTTATCAGCAGAAGTCAAAGATATATTGAGTGTGGAAATTACCAAAAAATAGGTCAATACGACTCATAAAATCCCTGTAATTCCATAACGAATATATGTAAACATACATAAAAAATTAAGATATTCTCATCTTATCACATTTATACAAAAAAATCAAATTTCTACGGAAAAAACTCCAATTTTCTATTGACGAATATTAGTATTTATTTCTGATAATTTTTTACAATGTGTAGAAATATGTTTTTGGATACTTTTTACGATTTCTGGTCGGTCGGAAAAAATAATGCTCACTTCCCTGTTGTTATCAAGTGCATTTTGTGACAGATTTTGACTTCACAAGAAGACGATTTTATCATCGATAATAATAATTTTCGCATGCAAATAGGGACTACCAGCAAGTTTCCAATTAAGATTTTTGTATTTTTGAGCAGCTTCTCGGTTTTCTTCGGTATTAGAAGTGCACACAGAGATTTGGATATTTTTTCGAGAATTATGGATTTTTTCTAATTCATTTCGGATTTCATCATCAAAAAGATACTGTGTGTAGATTTGGATTTTTGAATCTGCTTTTTGCAAAAGTGCTGTGATTTTTTTTCTCGCATCAATCGGTGCAACCGCAATCGTGCCTGGAATTTTTATACTTGTATACACATTCTTATGATCATAATCAGCTTGAAAAAGCGAAGTAAGAAAAGTATGAATTGTAGGATCTTTTCAAAAAAGTATATATTCTCGATTTTTAAAAAATGAATTTGTGAAATTTCCAGTACTTATAAAAAATTCGTCATCGATAATTCCAAATTTTGCATGTGTAAACTTGTATCTATCATTGTCTGTATACTTCACCTCTATTCATCGCTTTTGAAAATAGGAAATAATCGAAAGATTGACTTTTGGAGTTTTATAGACATTTGGTTCAAGATTTACTTTAACTTCAACACCTCTTTTTTTCGCATTTATCACCGCATCTGCGATATTTCTATTCGTCCACATATACATTTCTATCCAGATTTTTTTCTTGGATTTTTTCATTTTTTTGATAATTTCCTTCTCGACTTTTTTATTTGGAAGGGCATAAAACTCTAAATTTTTAGAAATTACAACATTTTCAAGTGAATTTTGAGAAGTATGAAAAGTATGATTTGAATTATAATGCTCAGAATAATCAGTATTTAACTGATCCAGTGAACAAGAAAAGAGTCCAAAAGGACTCAAAAGTATCAAGAAAAGAAAATATTTTTTCATTTTAAAAATAAGATTATGTAAATTTAGTGGTGCTCTGATTTTTCTCATTCATCACCTCATCCTTCTTCTCATCCATCATCTTCTTTTCATACTTCGTGAAACTCCACTCGATAGGCTGAATCTGATTTTCTTCGATAGAATCCAATATTTGAAAGATTGTAAATAATTGATAAAATTGCTGCAGTCACAATATTTGAAAAGAGTAATTTGTAGACCATAAGTACGACACCAAGCGGGATAATAATATTTTGATGTGTCATCACAAAGTAGAAAATATACGACGGTCGAATCGACTCCTGATAATAAGACCAATCTCTAAGCCAAACAAATATAGTACCTATCTTAAAAAGATAGACCTGCTCGGTCATATAGGCAAAAACACTAAAAAATCCAAGAAATAGAAATGCTGCCACAAAAATATACTGCAATGAATATAAAACAGGGTGAGTCGTCTCTGAGGTCACAAGTCCACCGTGCATCGGGAAAAATATCGCCAACAGTATCACACCATAGACTACAATACTAATAATAAAAACCGAAAGTCCGAACGGCAAAAGTCCACCAGTCGTACCAAGGGTCGGATTTGCAATCAGCAATACTGCCAAGAGTACATATACACCGAGTCCAACAATCGCCCCAAAGGCAATCTCATAGAGTGTATGTAGAGAAATAAAATAATAACTCACAAACACACTAAAAAAACAGAGCAATCAAAAAATCACATCAAAATAAGTGACATCAAAAGTCCGAGCAAGTGCAGTTATAATTTCCATACAGCGATTGTATCCAAGAATAAAAGAAAATCAAATTTATTTTCGATTGGAAAACTTATTGGTATTGAAGAGCGGTAATATAGGCGATTCCAAGAGCATCGGCCGCATCGTCCGGCTTAGGAATTTCACGGAGTTTCAAAATCATCTGAATTGCTTTTTGCATTTGTTTTTTTTCGGCGCGCCCATTTCCTGTGACCGCTCGTTTGACTTGAAGTGGAGTAAATTCCTGAATTGGAATCCCGCGAGAAGCCAGACAATACAAAATTGCACCTCGTGCCTGTGCTACATCAATTCCATTTGTGATATTGCGAAAGAAAAAAAGTTTTTCTATACCGACTGTCATTGGTTGGTAGGTTTCGAGGAGTTCTTCTAAATCTTTATAGAGCAGGAGAATTTTTTCGGGCAAAGCGAGTTTTGGTGGTGTTTCGATGACGCCATATTCTATAACACGGATTTTATTATTTTCTTTTTCGAGAAGTGCAAATCCGATCGTCGTCGTACCAGGATCGATACCGAGAAAAATCATAGGAAAAATAATCTTAATATACAACTAAGAGTATACAGAAAACAGGAAAATTGCAAAATAAAAAAATCCCCTTTTTGATAAAAAGAGGAGATTTTTTCTAGATTCTGAATCTCACAAAAGCGAGACAGAATGATAATTAGATAAAATGTATATTTTTTAGAGAATTTTTAAGAAAAATTTTTGAGTTTACGCTTGTAAATGATAAAATTTTGAGTGAAAATTCACAAACAAGATAAATTTTTAAACTATTTTGGAAGTTTGTTTCGGAGAAAGGCTGGAACCTCGTAATCCTCTTTTGGTTCTTCTGGTGCAACAACAGCTCGTGGCGTAGCAGGATGCGATGTGGAATCCACAGAAGATTGTCGGAAAGCAGCTGGCTTTGTGACATCAGCTCA
>JAGYHI010000022.1 GCA_018457335.1 Candidatus Altimarinota bacterium
GGATCATAGACCCCAGGTTCAGTACGGTAGTGTCCACCACCACCAGCTCCTGTATTGCTACTACGATGTCTTTCCCGTGTATTTGATGAAGAACTATTACCACTATTGCTACTGCTATTATTATCTGAACGTCTTTCACAAATCCCATGTTCATTTGCATAACTTTGTCCATCTCTCTCAAAATTTTTCATCTTCTCAGCTACCTCTCTTTTTGCTTTTTCAATAGCCTCATCCATAGTAGCCCCAGTCGCAGTAGCCGAATATTCTTTTTTATAGAGTACCTGACTTCCTTGTTTCCCAATTCCACAATTATTTCGTCTAAAATATTGTTCCTTTGTTTCACTTGCCTGTCCTTGTGCATATGATGTTGGATTATTATCGTCATTTGCTGTGCTATTGTCATTTTGAGTATCAGTTTGAGACCCAGATTGAGTACTTGGAGATGTTGTATTATCAGTTTGAGATTCAGAATCATTTACATTTTTAGATATCTCCGCAATTTCATCTTCTGTCAAAACTCGAGAAGTGATATTCACTTTTTTTAGGACAGTTTTTTCATCACCATTTGAATGTAAGAAGGCTCGCCATGTAAATATTTTTTCTCCTTCTGTAAAATCTTCAAGTGGAAATTTTTTGATATTTTGGTTGATAACTTCGGCCGTATTAGATTTGTGATCTTTTCGTGCTTCGAGATGTGAAAAGATTTGATAGGTCCATTTCCATTTTTTTCCATCCCAATAATACCAACTTTCTCCACCATCATTTGAGATTTGATAGGTCACTTTTCCACCTTCTGTATCGTCACTAAATCCTACAATTCTCTCTCCGTCTTGTGAAAATTTCTGAGATTTTTTTGGTTGGATACTTGGTTTTCCGACGGAGTATGGTTTTGCATTTTCAGTGTAAAGTGTACTCGAAGCAAGTCGTGTTTTTTTCGTTTTATTTGTATCACCTACATTGAAGATTCCAAAAAATGAAACATATTTTGTCTCGGGAAAAAAGTTTACCATACCGGTTTTATCTGCTGTTTCCTTTCGTCCCCATCCTTCTCAAAAAAGCGATACAGAGCCGGCTTCATATTCGTTTTCAGAGCCTCCAAGATAAAAAGACGATGTCACGTTAGTAAAATGATTTACTACTTTTGTTTTTCCAGGAATTACTTGTCTTTTAAGAATAAAAGGAAGATTTTCTGAAAAGTTAATGACATTATTTTTGATTGTTACATACTCATCAAGGCTGACAAAGTCTGGCAGATGACTTGTGTCTCCATCAAAATAAAAACCAACATATTTTGTATGTTTTTCATCGCTTGTATTCCAGTTTGGAGCCTTGTTTGCTTCGATTGTCACAGAAGTTGGACTGATGTCTTTTACTAAAGAAATACTTTCTTCTTTACGGTTTACCTCATTATTTGCAATTTCTCTCCCAAAAGCGTCAAAATATTTAAGTCCAACAAAACTTATTGTTTCTTCTTCTTGCATTTTTTTCATTTTTGCTGTCAAAAAATGCAATGATGCTGTATCTACAGGGATAAGTTCTGTTCATTTGACTGCTTTCATCCCAGTAATTTCATAGACACTTTTTCCGTCTTCTTGCACGACTGAGATGCTACCAGTATCTTCATCTGTTTTATTTTCTGTATCGAGTTTGAGTTGATAATTATTATTTTTTTCTTTCAATTGAGCAAAAGAGTTTTGTGTTTCAATTTCCAATTTATTTGAAAGTATATATTCTTCTTGATTGGAAAAATTCCATTCTTTTGTATTGCTTTCAGAGGCTGATACTAAAGGTAAACTCATATTAGCAACTATGAGAGCTGAGAGTGCTCCAGCGACTATTTTCTTCATAAAAAATAAAGTTAAAATTTAAATAACAATATTAGCGTATCATAATTTTTAAAAAAATGCAAGTGTTTTTTTATTTTTTCTCGACTTTTTTATTTTTTTTCATATAATAGACGAAATTTTTTAATTTTCCCTTATGAAATTTCAACTTGATAATCTTGTCGAAGAATATAAATCGCTCGAAGCCGAACTCTCGGATCCAGAAATCTACTCGGATATAAAACGCCTCAAAACAACCAATCAAAAAAAGAAAAACCTCGAAGAAGCCGTCGAACTTTATAAAAAATACAAAGGCTACTACGAGAGTATGGAAGAGGCGAAAGAAATGCTCGCCAGTGAAAAAGATGCAGAAATGCAGGAGATGATAAAAATGGAAATCTCCGAAGCCGAAGAAGCAATCCCAGAGCTTGAAGAAAAACTCAAAATTGCCCTCCTCCCAAAAGACCCAAATGATGACAAAAATATCATCGTCGAGATCCGAGCTGGAGCTGGTGGAGACGAAGCGGGGATTTTTGCGTACGAACTCTCAGAAGCCTATAAAAACTTTGCGAAAAAAGAGGGTTATAGTGTCGAGATGATGAGTGAAAGTCAAAATGACGCTGGTGGTGTCAAAGAAGTGATTTTCCAAGTCAATGGAGAAGGGGCGTACTCTCGATTTAAATTTGAATCCGGGGTCCACCGTGTCCAGCGAATCCCAGCGACCGAAAAAAATGGTCGAGTCCATACTTCGACTGTGACTGTCGCCGTAATGCCAGAGGCAGAAGATTTTGATGTAGAAGTTCGCGAAGAAGACCTCGAAATCCAGGCTTGCCGAGCCAGTGGTGCTGGTGGTCAGCATGTCAATAAAACCAACTCAGCAATCCGTGTCGTACACATTCCGAGTGGACTGGCTGTCGAGTGTCAAGATCAGCGTTCTCAACTCCAAAATAAAATCAAGGCTATTTCTGTCCTCAAAGCCCGACTCTTTGCAATCGAAGAAGAAAAACGCCAAAAAGAAGAATGAGCCGCTCGACTCGCTCAAGTCGGGACATGAGACCGAAGCGAAAAAATCCGAACCTACAATTACCCACAAGATCGTATCACCGACCACCGCATCGGGCAAAATTTCTCAAATATCCCAGTCGTGATGACAGGTGAACTCGAGGCTATCATTGATGCACTTGCGATTGCAGATCAGACGGCAAAACTCGAAGCAGCCGCGAAAGGATCATAATTTTTAAAAAAAAATATTAAATCATTCTTAAAGATAAAACCTCCATATAAATGGAGGTTTTTTTGAAGAGAATATCATTTTTGTTGGAGTGCAGTTATTGCACTCTTGATTTTGTTAGAAATTTTTCCTACAAAAAAGAAATTTGGGTTATACCCTTTTTCAAGAGCAAAATGGTATCTTTCTTGAATTTTTGGATAGAGTTTTTTAAAAAAATCTTTTTCAGACACGGAATTTGTACTTATAAATCCGAGGCCATTATGATTTCCAAAAATCACACTATATCTATTTCTTTTTTTCGCTTGAATTTCGCAGGAGAAATCTTCTAGATCATTCACTACTTTTATCGGTTTTTTCATATTTTTACCAATTGTATACACAAAAATGATATTCTGAGGTTGTTAGCATTTCAGAGTACCATTTTTGTGAGAGTTCAAAAACACCTTTGCAAAAAGGCACTAAAATTGCTAACCAAACTATTTTAGCACTCTTTTTAAAAAAATCAAATTTATTTTAAAAAAGTAGTAAGCAAGAATGCTTACTACTGAATATTGCCTGTATCTTAAACAGATATTTTCTGAAAAGATACAGATTTATCACGTTATTCTTTTTTTCTTTTTCTTTCCCTTCTTTTTCTCATCATTTTTTCCCGTTTTGCATTGGGACCTAAGTGTTTTTTCGTTCCTTTTGACATTTTATTTCTCCCGTTTTTCAACGTGAATTGCTTAGCAAAATTGCTAAGTTTCGAGATTATATAAAAAATTGTTTTTTTGTCAATATTTTATGCTCGCAAATTATATCCTTTTTCTTTCATCATGGTGATAATTTTTTCAAAAATTTCTGCTACTTCGTCATCGCTGATAGTTTGTCGCATACTTTGAAGCGTGAAAGTGAAATTGACGGACTTGAGGTTAGCACCGATTTTTTCATCATCTCGGAAGATAGAGTCAATTTGTACATCAGAAATCCATGGGTGGACTGATTCGATATCTCGTGCGATTTCTCCTGTGTGTACTTTTTCTGGGAGGACGAAGTTGAGTTCACGAGAAAGTGCTTGGTAGGCTGACAATTCTCTAAATCTTTTGTCTTTTTCACTCGCGAGATCGAGAAGTGTGGCAAAATCAATTTCGAAATAAACGAGTGGCACTTTGATACCGAAATCTTGTCGGACTTTTGGGTGAATTTGCCCAAAAGATGCGACGCGAGTCTCCCCGATTTCGTAGGCTCCTGAGAGTCCTGGATGTAAAACTGTCAAGATATCGTCCCGCTGATGGACTGGTGGAATATATCCGAGAAGTTTTTGGAAGAGGTTTTCGAGATTTTCACGAGTTGCAAGGACGTCTTTTTCGGTTGTGATTCCGGCGATGATAGTCTTTTCAGAATAGGGAAGTGGTGTATTTTCATCAGTGATTTTTTGGATTTCTGGTCGCAGGTCACCAGATTTTGCATACACATTTCCGATTTCAAAAAATTTCAGATCAGCGTCGTATTTGAGATTGTTAGCGATATTCCCGAGGAGGCGTGTCGAGAGGGAAGTACGCATATGCGTGTAGTCCTCTGTATAGGCATTTTGGATTTTTATGGCATTTTCCGTGTTTTGTCGGCATTTTTTCTCGAGTTTTTCATTGGTAAATGAATAGTTTAAGGCCTCATTCCAGCCTTTTGTCGCAAAGAAGTCAAGGAGGATGTTTTTAAGAAGTTTTTGTGGATTTTTTTCATTGATTGGTTGAGTTTCTTTGAGAGAAAGTTTTGGGACATTGTCATATCCGTAGACTCGTACAATTTCTTCGACGATATCTTCAGCGATAGAGACATCCTTAGTTGCACGCCAAGATGGAACTTTTACAGTAAAGTTTTCTTTGTTTTCGTCTGTGATTTCGAATCCGAGCGACTCTAAAATAGATTTTGATTTTTCTTGTGGGACTTGGACTCCGATTTTTTTCTCGACAAAATCCCAGTCCACCGTGACAGAAATATCTGCTACTTTTTCTGTATTTAAGAAGTCATGTTGACCAACGATTTCTGCTTGCATTTCACAAAAATCGAGATACTCCATCACACGAGCAAAGGTCTTACCAGCGAGAAGTGGGTCAAGTGATTTTTCGTATCGAGTGCTCGCGTCAGTCCGCAATCCGATTCGCTGTGCAGTGAGTCGGACACTGGTCGCATCAAAAGTTGCACTTTCCCAGAGTGTGTGTGTCGTCGTCTCTGATACGGCTGTATTTTTGCCACCGATGACACCGGCTATGGCGATAGGTCCACTTTCGTCTGCGATGATGAGATCTTTGTCACAGAGTGTATAGATTTCGTCATTGAGTGCTTCGATTTCTTCTCACTCTTTCGCCATTCGCACTAGGATATCTCCCTGGATTTTTTCCGCGTCAAAAGCGTGCATTGGTTGACCGTATTCGGTCAAGATCATATTTGTTGTGTCGACGATATTATTTTTTGAAGCCAGTCCAGATCGGTGCATGAGCATTTTTATGGCTAGCGGACTTTCGATTGGGGTTTTTTGTTTGGTTTCGAGAAGATGATAGGCCGAGCATTTTTCAGAGTCGATAGTGACTTTTTTTGTTGGGAGATTTTCTGAGAGTTTGACTTCATTTTTTGGGAAATCATTTTTCATCTCGAGGTCAAAAATCGTTTTCCATTCGCGAGCATTTCCGACGACTGAGAAGAGATCAGGTCGATTTGTGATAAATTTATTATCAATTTCAAAAGTCGTATCTCGTAGAGAGATTTCAGTTTTTTCGCCGTTTATTTTTGTAAAAGGCAATTTCAAATCAAAGAAATCTGTACCGATTTTACTTTCAAGAAAATCTGCATCCCAATATTCCTCCAAAATCATAATTCCTTCTGATCGCACGCTCGAAAGCCCGAGTTCATCATCAGAACAAATCATACCATAACTCATCATCCCAGCCATTTTTCGTGGCGTAATTGTAAATTCCTCATCAAAAACCGTCCCGACTTTTGCAACAGGCACATAGGTTGCGTCATCGACATTGGCAGCACCGGTCAAGATAGTCGAGGTTTCTGAGCCGATATTTACTTCGACGATTCGTAGTTTTTTGCTGTCAGGATGTCGCTCGCACGAGAGGACTTTTCCGACGACGAGCCCATCTATCGTATGTGGCAAGATGTCATCAATCTCTGCTGTATGTACAGAATAATCGTGCGCTAAGTCAGAAATTTTATTTTGAGAAAGAAGATTTTCGAGTGGAGTATAGAGGCTAATCCAAGAAAGTGGTGTTTTCATTTTTGGGAAAATATTAAAAATAATGATAGGAAACTTTGAAAAATTCTCTTTTAGAAAAAAATAATCTTTTTTGTAAATTTATCTTTTACAAATTTTTTCCTATATGATGGTATAAGAAAAAATTATGTGCAAGAAAATTTCCGGAAAAATCTTAATTTTTATTCTGGACAAAGCAATTTTTCAAAATTTCCTATACTATAATATATAAAAAAAACATTACAAGTCAAAAAATTTGTATTTTTTTGCATTTTAGTATATAATGGAGGCATATTAATTTTTTATTATGAAATCACTTTTACAAAAATCACTCGGATTGACGGTATTTTGAGTGACGGCTCTTGCGACGCCGATGGCTTTTGCACAAGAGGATGCAATAAATCCCGCTGATGATATTGCTAAGCCTTCTTCTTCAAATATTCTCGGACTCCAAGATGCTGACTTAAAATCTGGAAATGTAAACTTAGATAGTATTCCTATTATTATTGCTTCGCTGATTCGATTTGGGACAGCGATTGCTGGTACGATTTCGATTTTGATGCTGATTTATTTCGCGGTGCAGATGCAACTTAAATCTGGTATCACGGGCGATACGACGGGCGTCGAGCAAGCAAAAAAAGGTATGTTTGCATCGGCAATTGGCTTTATGATTTCGATTTCTGCATGGTTTATTATGGCACGTGTGATAGATTTGCTCTCGACTGCAAGTTCTTAATTTTGTCTTTTAAAAATAAAAAATATGTTTAGTTGGTCTTTTTCTAACAAAAAAAATCATAGTCCAATTTGGTATGTGATAGCACTTATTATTGTGATTGCAATTGCAATTTATGGTATTCTCAACACGATGTATATGATGAGTGTGACAGTTTTTCTCGTAGCTGGGATTTATCTTTTAGTCGAAAATAATACCACTCCGACAACGGAAGTAGAAATGGAAGAAGGGATTTTTACAATCGATGAAAATGTGTACGAATTTCGAGATTATGTCTATTTTGCGATTATTGCAAAAGCAAAAAATCAAAAAATCATCCGCCTTGTGCCAAATAGTAAACTCGGTACCGTGATAGATATCCCACTCTCGAGTGATGTCAATCCTATTGAACTCCGAGAATGGCTCGCAACTCAACTTGATGAAAATCCTGATATGAAACTCTCAAAAACAGATAAACTTATTGATATTGCGAAGTTGTAGTTGACAATATATAAAATAATATCCTATTTGTATAGGATTTTTGGAGTAATTAAATACTCTTACCCCCCCCAATCCTCTTCTTTGGAGGAGAGGGGCTAAAAATAAAAGATATATCATTCCCGCGTAGGCGGGAATCTGGGTGAAAATATCTTGCAGAGATTAAAAAATAAGCCAGATCCCCAGGTCAAGCCCGAGGATGACATATACTGTTTTTTTAGGCAAAAAAGTTGAAGATTCTGAAACAAGTTCAGAATGACAATAATAAAAATACTCCTTTCTAAAATCTAAACCTTAACCTCTCTCCTATGAAATATACATATAAATCACTTCTTACTTTTGCAGGAATTACTGGAATCGCAGTGACCTCGTCGGCGTCAGCTTTTTTTCCGATGCAAAATGCGATGCTCCAGAATCAAATGGCGCGACAAAATACAATCAATACTATAAACGCAAAAAATAATATAATCAATCAAAATAGAAATCATCTCAAAAAACTCCGAGAGGCACGACAAAAACAAAATCAGAAAAAAACAGTATCAAGAGTCACTCGAAATAATATAAAATTTTTACTTTTTTGACCAGTAAAAACGATTTCACCATCGATTGCTTTGCAACCGAAAGCCAAGAAAGTGCAAACTCCTCGAATCCAAAAAATAAAAAAACCGCTTTTTACAGCACCGAAGAAAACTCAAAAAATCACACACACTCCGTCATATTCACGAGAAAGAAATCTTCGAAATGTCGATATAAATCGTGTACGAAACACTTGGCTTGCTTGGAATAATGGACTGCGTCGAGAAATGGGACTTCACCCATATACACTGCGAAATGAACTCAATAATACCGCACTTGAATTTTCTCAATTTTCAAAAAATCGTGGCTACATAATGCACGGTCGTGGTGGAAGTGACTGGTGTCGCGGAAGTGGAAACTATGGATGCTACAATTTTAAAGCGATTGACGTGTGGTTTAAAAATCGAGGCATCAATCCAAAAATCATAAACCGCTCAAAACATACCGAAAATCTCGGTTGGGGTTACTATAAATGTAATAAATCAGATTGTACCGATGCTCTTATCAAATCAATCCGAAAAACCTACAATTTTTTCTACTCAGAAAAACCATACAATGGATCGCACTATCGTAGTATGACAAATAAATATTTTAAATGGATTGGAGTCGATGTCGTCGTCGATCCAGCAAAAAATCGATACTATCTGACAATTCACTATGCAAATGATTTTTAGAAAATTATAAAATATAAAAAAATCCCTAATTTCTGAAATAGCTAGGGATTTTTTTATTTCTATTGACAAAGTATAATATTTTATTATATTACACACATAATGTATGATTCATTTTGTGAATTCATTCATTATTTGGTTCTGATTGAAAAAGTCAATTAGAAAATTTTAATTTAAATCCGAAAATATTCGGAGGAGAATATATTATGAATAGTAATGAAACTGCTTTACAGTGTTCATTGTGTAAAAGAAAGCACCTAGAAAATGGTGTTGAAGTTCATACTAATCGTATTCACAAAGAACTTGACGATGTCGAAAAACTAAAAAAAGCAAAGGTGCCTTTGCAAGATATCGATTATGACGATTTGGAATATACTCTATGTGAAACATGCAGTGATCATGTTTTTGGAATCTTCTAAAATTTCTTTACATATTCATATTACGTCCCTGATTCAAAAATCAGGGATTTTTTATTTCCCCCGAAATACCTTTCAAAACAGATACTTTGTATACGATCGCTCGACTCCAAAAACGAGCAAAAATAGTATCAAAAATACCGGTCAGAGTCAGATATGAGTCATCTTTTTCTTGATGCGATTTTTTGCGTTTTTGGATTTGGAGAGTGTTTGAAAGATTTTTTCGAGGTCGGCGTGCTTTTTGGATTCAAAAAACTGTCCATTTCCATTTGTTGCGATTTTTTGCAAGAGGGATGGATTTTGTATACCATAGACTTTTTGCCCTTTTTCATCTTGTAAAAAATGTACTATGCCGTCAGAATCTGTGTATGAAAGTGGTTTTGACGGGTCAGATGGGACGAGTGCGATAGTGTGAATTTGAATTCATTTATTTGTGATTTGGGTGGCGATTTGAGCCGGGTCGCTTCCGAGATTTTTGTCACCGTCGGTAATGAGGATGATTTGCTTGTGAAAGGGTTTTTCAGAAAAACTATCACTGGCGAGCAAAAGCGCATCGGCGATATTGGTCCCGGAAAGTCCAGGGAGATTTTGGCGGATGCTGTCGACTGAGATTTGTGAGATGTATTTTTGGATTCCCTCACTGTCTTGGGATTTTGAGATGACGAGAAAGGGCTTTCCAGCGAAAATCACGAGTCAAAAAGTTTGCGACTTTTGGTTTTGGACGAAATCTTTGATGACTTTTTTAGCCTCATCGAGTCGGCTGGTGGATTTTTCCTCGGCGAGCATAGAGCGAGAAATGTCGAGGACGATGATATTTTCGGATTCTGGTGGACTTGGGACAAAACGCACGACACTGGCCGATATACCAGCTCCCATTGCAAATAAAATAACGAGACTCACTCCGCGGAGAAACCACAGAAAATAAAGTGATTTTGGAGTTTTTAAATATTTTTTAAGGAGTGGATTTGGTGGAGTGAATCCATTTTTTTCACGAAAAAAAATATACCACACGAGTAGGATTATCGGGGCAAGTACAAAAATTATCGGGAAATGTATGGTAAACTGTGGCATTGAAAATTTTAAAGGAAATTTTTTTTGGTGGGGTTTTATTTTTTCACCCCATCCTTTCTACTCTGTCATCCCGGACCTTGAGGAGGTGAATTGATTTGAAAAATCAAGAGAAGCCACCCTGGGGTGTCCGGGATCTCATACAGAACTATGGAATACTTTAAAAAAATGGAAGAGATCCTGAAATAAATTCAGAATGATAAAAAAAAGAGAGGTGTATAAATAGAGTAACAAGTAAAGTTTTTAGAGTTTCTTTAATAAGATATTCCTAATTTTTTCTTTTTCCGGTGCGGAAAGTGTGGTATTTTTGTAGCGGGTGGTTTCTAAGGTTTCCCAGATTTCTTTTAATTGTGAATCGTGGCAATAAGATAAAATATCAAGATTGGTATGCGAAAAACTATGTGCTGGCATAAATTTTTTGGCGATAATTCCTTTGAGGGCAATAAAAATCTTTTGCTCAAAATCAGGCTCAGAAATCGCGGGCAGGGAAGTGGGGATATTTTTGAGGTAGGCTTTTTTCTTTTTGTAGGCGATAAAATTTTTCTGGAAAAGAAAAATCATTGAAAAAAAGATAAAACTCACACAAAAAAATACCCAAAAATGAGGAATATCTTCCCAAAGGAGAGGTGAGACTGCAAAAAATACACCGTCAGACATACGGTGTATTATATAGAAAAAGATTTACAAGTAAAGAAAAATTTATCCTGTGTAGACCCAAGGTGCGAGAAATCGCAAGATAAAGCCGAAAGTATAAAGGATGGCAAGTCCGATAATAATATTTTGAATCCATTCTTTTAGATCTTTTTTCATTTTTGAGTCTTGTCCACCAGAGACGGCCCAAGCGATACCAAGTGCCACGAGTGCAAGAACTCCAAGAAGTGTCGCTACGATAGCAATCCATTTGATTACAGCTCGAAACATACTTTGAAATCCGGCCATTCCTTCTGGGACTTTACATTCATAAAGTCGATTGGTAATGTCACCACACATCAAAGGATTTGCAACTATTTCACCTGATCCATTTTTGACAACACATTTACAATCCGCTCCGATGACTGGTTCTGTAACATAAGTGAGTGTTTCACCACTTCCAGAATCTTCTTTTGTCTTCCTATTTCTTGAGTCTTGATATTCTTTATATGCATCTGTGGTATTATCCGCATAAACTCCACCCACAGACTGAAAGCCAATCAGTACGCTGAGAAGTAAAACGGTAAATATTTGTATGTATTTTTTCATAAGTAAAAAGATTAGAAAATATTGACAAGTTCTTTGAGGAAACTAAATGACGCAATCAAAATGACTGCCGCGATAAGCGTATTGATGATGATGTTTTTCCCTTTTTTTGCGCGGGCCTCGTCACCAGCAGAGGTGATAAAATAGTACGCTCCGACGATAAGGAAAAATACAGCCACCGGTGCAGCGAAGTAGACACCGATACCGATCAGCGGTCATCAAATCGTTTGAATAGTTTGTCCGATATTTGACGAAGAAAGGGTTGTAGCCCAGATGTCGACAAATCCCATAAAGATCACTCCGAGAATTCCGTAGAGAAATTTGGTTTGTGCTTTTTTGCGGGCGTCGTCTTGGTGACTTCCAAAAATCATTTCAAAAGCCCCCCAAGTAAGTACAACAATAGCCACTCCATAAACGAGTACTCGTAAGAAATTGATGATTCCGCCAATAATACTACTTACACCAGGCATATTAAAAAATATTCCATTTGTAATGGTAATTGATGACCACGATGTGTCGGTAGGAATTGACTCTCCGGCTCATCGGCTTGTAGGATCGCCAATCATCACATCATAAATCATACCAGGAAGATTTAAGAAAAGAAAAGCGACGAGTACATAGATAAGTTGGCGTTTTTGCTTGGTGATTTCGGATTCATTATCCGAAAAGATGACCATATAAGCCCCCATAAGCACGATATAGATGAGCGCGAGCCCAGAGATAACCATTCGTAAAAAATTGAGTATTTGCAATCAGAGATTTTTCACTTCTTCCGTGCCAACTGAGCCACTTTCTCAAATACTTCCTTGTATAGAAGCCTTTTTGATTGTTTCTCACCCTGGGATTTCTACCGCAGCAAATCCGAGTGATGACACCGCGAAAGCCAAGAAAATTCCAGCGAGTATGAGCAGTATATATTTTTTCATAAAATAAAATTTAATTGTAGAATTATGCAGTTTTTTTAGTGCGAGTCGAGCGTCGTCGTGAGGCTGGTTTTGTTTTTGTATTCAAGATATTTGCTTTGATTTCTTCGAGGCGACTTTCGCGTGCTTCGATTTCTGTTTTTTCTTTTTTGAGTTTTTTAAGGGTTTCTTCTGTCTGTTTGATAGCATCGAGATTTTTTGTTTTTTGCTCTGAAATATCTTTTTTGATAGCGTCGAGATTTTTTTCAAAATCTGAAACTGCATCATCTACACTGAGAGATGATACTGCTTTTACGGTTGCAGTTGTAGTTGCTGCCCCAAAAAGTGCACTTTCATCGAGTGAGACTTCTGGCATTGGTGTGATTTCAGGAGTTTCCGCAAGTTCTATTTTTTGCGGTTCGGCTGGCATTTCTGAGACGAGCGGTGTTTCATTACTCGGCATTTGCGCCGTCAAATCAATATTTCCATTGAGATTTGTCTCTGCTACGAGTGGAGTATCCTGAATCAAAATATCATCGGCATTTCCGAGAGTATCCGCCGTCATCGGCTCGACAATCGGAGTTCATTCGAGTCCTTCATTTGAAATTGTATAGTTATCAAGTGGATTTTCAGCCACATTTTCGAGAGGTTGCATCGGTAGATCTTCAATTGTATCAGGAATAATAAGTGTTTCGTTATCGGTATCTTGGAGAGGTGTTTGTGGTTTTTTTCCACCAAAAGAATCAAAAAGTCACATAAAAGTAAGAGTAAAAAAATAAATGACGAACTCATTATATCATAAAAATAAAAAATTTGCAAAAAAATAATATTTTTTTATAATGACAATCCATTTATATTATTTAAAATTATTTTTTATGGATTACAAACAGGCTCAGGACATGATGAAGTTGCAACAACAAGCAACAAAAATTCAAGAAGAACTCTCAAATACTCACATCGAGGCAGAAGTCGACGGAGTCGTTGTCACAGTTGACGGTCAACTCAAAGTCGTCAAGACAGTCATCGAGGATGATTCTATCCTTTCTGACAAAGCAAAACTCGAAAACGCTATCACAGAAGCAACTAATAAAGGTATGAAAAAAGCCCAAGAAGTTGCTGCTGAGCAAATGAAAGAAGTCATGGGAAATATGGGACTCAATTTCCCTGGTATGTAAAATCATTTCCTGATTTTTTAAAAAAAATTCCTCTTTTTTCGGGAAGGGGAGTTTTTGTGGGTTTAAAAAAACTTTTTTTGAAAAAAAGTTTTGACAGAAAAAAGAAAATATGATAAAGTATATATGTATACTTCATAGAACGGCAAACATCACTTGCCAAAACATACAAAAACAAATAAAACAAACATACAAATATCCTCTCAACAGAGAGTGAAAGAGCTGGTCCTACTCTTCAAAAACAGACCTAAATGCAGTATACAAACATAAGCCTCAGAAAGTGATGAGAACTGAACGCTTCCGAAAACTTCTCTTAAAGACTATAACCCATAAAAAAGTCACAGTAATAAGGGAAGTTTTTTATTTGCCGATTTCTGCAAAATCCAAAATTTCTTGGATGGTCTCCTCATGATACTCCCTCATATACAGTCCAAAAAAGTGCTTTCCAGGGATAATCTTATGCGGATAATTAAAATATCTCGTATTTTCAGGAGCGACGAGATGGTCACTTTCGAGTCCGATATTGTAGTTTTTAATATCGGGACGCTTTGTTTTATGAAAGTAATATTCTCGCGGGACGGCAATTCTTTGGATTTTTTTATCTCCAAAAGGGGTTGCTACTGTGATGACTTTTTTGGCTTGTGTCTTCGATAAATCGAGTCCATTTGCGATGAGTCCACCATAACTGTGCCCGATGATGATTTCGACTTCTTGCCCAGTAGGACTTTTTAAAAAATCTTCTATATACTCCATGACGGAGCGAATCTCTGCAAATCAAAAAAGATAGTAAGCATTGCACATATAGACGCCGTATCCGCGCTCGCAAATCGTCTGAAAGAGTCGATGAAAGCAGGTTCATTCATGTCTGCAAGATGCATTATATTTTTCTTCATTTTCCTCGGTAAAAATTGTATTGATTCCTGGAATAAAAAGGATTTTTCTTTGGTGATGACTATCAAAAGTGAGTATTTCTTTTTTGTCGAGATGAGACCAGTTGAGCCCTTCGAGTAATCGATTCGCCTTTTTCTGAAATCCAAAAAATCGGTAGATATTTCCAATCATAACTTTGATATGAGAAAAGGGAATCGTCAAAATAAAATACCGCCAAAAAAATCCGATACGAAATCAGATATCTTTTGGATCGAGAGCATTTGTATTTTTCCGTGGCATTACCCACCAAATTTAAACAGCATGACATCGCCGTCTTGGACGATATATTCTTTTCCTTCCATGCGGACTTTGCCTTTTTCTCGGGCTTCGCTCCAGCCACCGCAGTCCACGAGGTCTTGCCAGTTGACGGTATCAGCCTTGATAAATTTTTTCTCAAAATCGGTATGAATCACACCGGCAGCCTGTGGAGCCGTCCAGCCTTTTTTGATTGTCCACGCGCGGACTTCTTGGACACCCGCAGTGAAATAATACTGCAATCCGAGCAAATCGTAGCAAGTTTTGATGATTTCGTCCATAGGATTTTTGTCGAGTCCAGCCATTTCGAGAAATTCTTTTTTCTCTTCGTCAGAGAGCTCGAGCATATCCATTTCCATCTTTGCGCTCACGGGCAGGACAGGGATTTTTTCGTCAGTGATTCCGAGGATTTTTCGGAGTTCTTCTGGAGATTTTTGGAGGTCGTCCTCAGCGACATTTACTGCGTAGATAAAAGGTTTATTTGTGAGCAAATGCAAGTCAGCAATCGCTTTTTTTTCATCTTTTGTGAGCTCGAGCGTCGAAGCGATTTTATTTTCTTCGAGGTGCGTTTTTACTTTTTCATAGACTTCGGCATTTTTCTTGGCTTCTTTGTCATTTGATCGGACTTTTTTTTCATTGTCAGCAATACGCTTGTTAAGCGTTTCGAGGTCGGCGAGGATGAGTTCGAGATTGATGACTTCGCGGTCCCGCTCCGGATCGATACTTCCGCTGACATGGTGGACATCGCTATTTTCAAAGGCACGCACGACTTGGAGGACAGCGTCTACACTACGGATGTGCGAGAGAAATTTATTTCCGAGTCCTTCACCTTTGCTCGCTCCTTCGACGAGTCCAGCAATATCAACAAACTCCACCGTCGCTGGAATTGTTTTTTGTCATTTTACCGCTTTACATAGTTTTTCGAGTCGGTCATCAGCGACATTGACGATACCGGTATTTGGCTCGATCGTACAAAAAGGGAAGTTTTGAGCGTCTGCATTGTACGAGCAAGTCAGCGCATTAAAAAGAGTGGATTTTCCGACATTTGGTAGTCAGACGATACCTACTTGCATAAAAGTAAAAATTAAAAATTAAGTCTTGTGTGAGTTTGATTTGGGTTTTTGACAAATTGGACATTCCAAATTTGATAGCCTATTAATCCAGCAATACAAAAAATCGCTACTAAAAGAATAGAGAAGAAGATTTTTATCTCTGGTGTATAGGGGATAAATTTTTTAAGATTTACCCATGATACCACGAGATACCCGAAGATAATCAAGATAAAAAATACAAAAATTCCAAGAAAAAAATATGGATTCATTTATATAAAAGATTATTTCCAGATTTGAAGTTTTTTGAATATACTTTCGTCTTTTACATCAGCTTCGATGAGAAATTCTCGAGCTTCTTTTTTATATTTTTCAAAATTTCCTTCAGTTTCTTTGAGGACTTTTTCAAGGGTATATTCGTTAAATTTTGCGATTCGCTCGAGTTTTGCATTCGTTGAAAGTTCGAGAGTGCTCATTTTTTCTTCAAAACTATCAGTGATATTTGCGAGGAGATTTTTTTGTCCATTGTAGAGTTCCGCTTTGATTTCGACGATATCTTGTTCTAGGGATTCATTTTTTCTTTGTGCAAGAGAAAGTTTTGTCGCAAAATAAATGTAGACAAGTACGATATAGGTGATAAATAAAATAGTCGCAATCTGAAGAAGTGAACCAATATACTCATAACCAAAAAGAAGAGAAATAGTATATTTTTGAGCGAGAAGCTCAGGACTCCCAAGAAGAAGTACTGCAAAACAAATAACAGGAATAAGAAGAATAATAGCCATAATAGGTAAGATTAACAAAATAATACCTCCATTGTATCAAAAAAAATAAAAAAATCAAATAAAAAACCCTTCTTAATATGATATTAAGAAGGGGGAACCCAAGACCTCGTGCTTATGGCTACAAATTAACGAAACGATGTTATTTTTTAAATAACAAATTGAGTCATAAATCGACAGAGGCGAGTTTTTTGGAGGTGGTAAAATATGAATAAAAACCACTGCTTTCCTAAGTTTAACACTCTTTTTAAGGAGAATATAATGTCTAGAAAACTTATGTTAAAAATAAGAAAGCGGATATATTATAATTATTTTTTCTATAAATGCAAATCTTTTTTCCCACATTCTAACTCAAACTGCAAAATACCAATAAAAATATCTTGAAA
>JAGYHI010000002.1 GCA_018457335.1 Candidatus Altimarinota bacterium
AAAGAAGTCTTTTTTAATATTACTTAGGATTTTGCAGTTCGTTTTAGAATTTGTGAATATAATATTGACAAATTAAAATATTTAAATATAGTAACTTCACTAGCAAAAGTAAGTAAACCTTTTAAAGACAAAAATGGTGGACCTAACTTCTTGCTAGTGGAGGGTCTGTCATTTTTTGTTTTTCACTTTTTCGGAGGAAAAATGAATACAATAAGACAATTGACAATCCAGGAGGCTTCCGCTGGAATATATCAGGCAACTTATTTCTTTGGTACTTCTGCTCAGTGGAGTTTACAGACAAAAAGCATTGAAAGGCTGATTTCAGGAGTAGAGGCATTGCTTCAAAAAGAATTGATGCCTCCAAATAAAATTGTCAAAGCTCCAAATACACATAAAGAGCATGATCCTAAACTCATTGAGTTTGTGGATTTCTTAGAAGAAAAATATATTTCTTCGCAGAAGTAGTCTTCGTTTTAATAGCTTTATTGTAAAAAATAAAGCTATTTTTTGTAATAAAAAAACTAGATAAATATTGAAATTTATCTAGTTGAAAAGGGTTATCTTATTTTTTGAAAATTTTTCCACTCCTCCATTTTTCATACATGGAGTATACTGATAGTCCAAATAGAAATGAGAAGAAATGACTTCTTGTGAAGCCATTTGATGATGAGCTATAAATTATCACTAAAATTCCGATTTGAGAAACTATAATTGCTAAAGCATACAAATATTTTTGTGTCTTTTCTTCTTCTTGTCTTCTCTCTTCTTCCAAGTTTCGGTAAATTTTGTTTTCCATTGTGCACCTCCGTGCAAAAATTAATATTAAAAAATAAAATACAACCCTATCTTTCTCGATGAGGATTGTATTAAGCTATAGTTTTTAAACAATCCTTTTTAGGAGAGATAAGGTTATTATAGTATATTCTTACTTTTAGTCAAGATAAAGTTCCATTTTATTTCGAATTTTCAATAAAAAAACACCAAATAAAATAAATGTATTTGGTGTTTGAAAAATGGTGTTTTTATATTTTTAAAAAATCATTTTCATTTAGAGAAATCTTCTATTTTTTCTCGAAGTTTTTTGATTTCCGCCTTGAGTAAATAAAAATTAACCATGAGAATGCTGCTAAATAGAGAGAGAAGTGCTATTCCTACCTCTCTTGACAATGAAATATTTTTTTCAGTGCCTTCAACTATTAATAAAATCCCAAATAAAAAAAGACAGGAAACCAGCACAATAGTTACTATTTCGAATATAGATTTAAGTTTTTTCATTGTACACTCCGCCTTTCGGCAAAAAATTTTTAAAAAATATCCTAAAAAAGAAAATAATTTTTACAAATATGTTAAATGACCATTATCCAATTCAAGAGTAATGATAGCATTTATGTTATTCATAAAGCATTATTTTCTTGATGGAATAATTCTATTATAAAATTTTTATATTGTTTGTCAATACAAAATCATAAAAAATAGACGCGTATCGCGAAAAAACCGCAAATTCATCTTGCTTTTTCTCGTGTTTTTCATACAATGGTCGGGTATTTTAATTTTTTCAGAAAATGACCTATAATAGTCAAAATATCCAGATTCTTGAAGGGCTGGAGCCAGTACGAAAACGACCTGGTATGTATATCGGTTCGACTGATGAGCGCGGACTTTTACATCTCGTGTGGGAAATCGTCGACAACTCGATCGATGAGGCGATGGCAGGATATGCAAAACACATCCAAGTAACTTTGCACGATGATGGATCAGTTTCTATCGAGGATGACGGGCGAGGTATCCCAGTCGATGTCCATGCAAAAACTGGTAAATCTGCCCTTGAAACGGTCATGACTGTGCTTCACGCCGGTGGTAAATTTGGTGGAGACGAAAGCGGGTACAAGGTTTCTGGTGGTCTCCATGGTGTGGGTGCGAGTGTTGTAAATGCCCTCTCGACCAAGATGCAAGTCTGGGTACACAAAGATGGAAAAGTCTATACTCAATCCTATAAAATCGGTATTCCGGACGGTCCAGTCGAGCCAACTGGCGAGACAACTGATAAGCATGGAACCATTGTACGATTTTGGCCAGATGCTGATATGTTTACAACAGTAGAATTTGACTATGACACGATTCGTACGCGACTTCGTCAGCAGGCCTATCTGACAAAAGGAATCATGATCACACTCAAAAGTGAATTTACTGATGAGTCATATCGATTTTTCTTTGAGGGTGGAATCGAATCATACATCCACTATCTCAATCGCTCTTCTGAGCCACTGACCGATGAGGTTTTTTATGTCGAAAAACAAATCGACGAAATCCAAGTAGAAATCGCACTCCAATACAAAAAAGACGACTACAACGAAAAATTTATCTCTTTTGTAAATAACGTCATCACTCCAGAAGGCGGAACGCACGTATCCGGTTTTCGAACGGCCTTGACGCGAACTATCAACAAATACGCGCGTGAGCAAGAAATCCTCAAAGAAAAAGATAAAAATCTCGTCAGTGATGATATGATAGAGGGACTCACTGCTATCGTATCAGTCAAAGTCCCAGAGCCACAATTTGAAGGACAGACAAAAGCAAAACTCGGGACACCAGAAACAAAAGGAATTTGTGACCGTGTGACAGGTGAAGCACTTTATGACTTCTTGGCAGAAAATCCAAAAGCCGCAAAAGCTATCATCGAAAAATGTCTTCTCGCGGCTCGAGCTCGTGCTGCTGCCCGAAATGCGCGTGACACCATAATCCGAAAGGGTGTCTTGGAGGGTTCTGGTCTTCCTGGAAAACTGGCTGATTGTTCTTCAAAAGATCCAGCAGAAAGCGAACTCTATATAGTCGAGGGTGATTCGGCGGGTGGTTCTGCAAAACAGGGACGAAATAGTCGATTTCAGGCGATTCTCCCACTCAAAGGTAAAATCCTCAACACTGAGCAAGCACGAATTGATAAAATCTTCTCAAATGCAGAAATCAAAAACTTGATTATTGCTTTTGGTACTTCTATTGGAGATACTTTTGACTACTCAAAACTTCGCTATCATCGTATCGTAATCATGACCGATGCTGATGTCGATGGAGCACATATCCGCACACTCCTTTTGACTTTCCTTTTCCGATATTTCCGTCCACTTATCGACAATGGACATATTTTCATCGCGAATCCACCACTCTACAAACTGACAAAAGGAAAAAAAGCTTGGTACGCGTACAATGACGAACAAAAAGAGCAAATTATCAAAGAAGAAAATATCACAACAGAAGGAATCCAACGATATAAAGGTCTCGGTGAGATGAATGCTGAGCAACTTTGGGAGACGACTATGGATCCTGACCAAAGAAAGATGTTTCGAGTAGATGTGCAAGACGCTGAAAAAGCAGATGAGACTTTCCGTATTCTCATGGGTGAAGAAGTTCCACCACGAAAACACTTTATCCAATCTCGTGCGAAAAACGTTACGAATTTGGATGTGTAGAAAGAAAATTTCTTAAAAATATAATGAAAACCTGTACAAAACGGGGTTTGCACCCGCGGGGCACGAGAGGGACAAATACTGCCAAGAGATTTTTTCCTTTAAAAATGAAAAATAAAGAAAAAATCGATGAGCGATGATGAAAATCAGTTATTAAAAGGTGAAGCTTTTTAGCAAGTACAAGCGAGTTTATTTGACCCCAAAACTTTTGTTTCTTTTGGTTACAAAAGAAAGGAGGTATGAAGATAAAATTTTAAAAAGAAGAGGAAGATCCTGAAACAAGTTCAGGATGACATTTACTCTTGTATTATAAAAAAAGAACAATCAAGAGATTATTCTCATAAGTGTTTTTCTCAATATTTTAGACAAATAAAAAAAGCTTGTGTCAGGGCCTAATCCCTCGCCCCGCATATTTTCAGACCTACAACAAACTTTTTCAAAAGTTATAAAACCACCAAAAAAGTCAAAAGATTTTCCAAAAACTATGCAAAAATCTCACACACATCGCCATATCATGACCTTTGGGACTTTTGATCTATTTCACCCAGGGCATGTCTACTACTTGACAGAAGCTCAAAAACTCGGCGAAAAAATGACTATCGTCATCGCGAGAGATCATCGAGTCATCGAAAAAAAATGAAGACAACCTATCCACGATGAAAACCGTCGCCAAAAAAATGTCGCAGGAGTTTTTTCTGGCGCGCAAGTGATTCTCGGGGATGAGAGTGATATTTTCCAGCCAATTCGAGAAAAAAATCCGGATTTACTCGTATTTTGATATGATCAAAAAGTGCCACTTGAAGCAATTCAAGCACAATTTCCAGATATTTGAATCGCGAGGATTGACGGATTTGAAACTGACAAATGGAAGTCTTCCCTTTTACGGAAAAATTATGAGGATTAAATAAAGCACAAGGAAAAATTCCTTGTGCTTTTTAATTGTCAACTCTATATACTAATTCCCCACAAACTCTCCCTTCACAATCCATCGACCACTAATTCCACCAATAGGAGTACAAGTCATAAGAGTCAGTTGTTTTGTATCTACTGGTTTGAGTACATCTACATCATATTTACTTGTATTGTATGAGCTATGTACCCTATATACATATCTCTTAAACTCTCCACTCCATGCATCTCGCTCGTACACCCAAATCTCTTCTCCTTCTTCCATTCCAATAATCTTTTGGAAATGAGTCTTGTATCGAGTAGATCCAGAATACCAGTACGAAGAATGTCCCGCAATCATTTTATTTCCCACTTCTCCATATCCACGAGTAGATGTCCCAGGAATCTCTATAGCTCCATCATGCATAAAGTTATTAAAGTTCTGATTCTCTCCATTGATGAAATCGCTATATGCTTGCTCAGTTTTATCTACTGTGTTGATTGGCATCACAAGTCCTTGTGTAGGCAACACAATATACTTATCTTTATTTCTATCTTCTTCAGGTACTACATCTAGCCAAAAGTCTAAATCGCTATTCTCACTTCCTGCCAATCTAAATACTTCTTTACTTGGAAGTCGTACCTCAAGGAGTCCTCGGAATCGAAGTGGAATAATTCCTGCTCTATCATAAATAAGTTCTTGGAGTTTATTTCCCATCTGTGGAAGCTCACTTGGATATTTCACAAACTCACTTTCTCCTTGAATAACATTTGGGAAAAATTCTACCCGTCCTTCCTCTTTCTCTTCTACAACTTCTTTTTCTTCAGTTTTATCTTCTTTTCCAAATCCAAATACTTCTTTCAGCACACTTCCATTAAATGCATAATCTGCCTTCTTCTTAGGATCATATCCACCACCGTGTCCAGTAGTTGTCGTATATTCTGGCTTTTGCTCTGGTTCTGGATGAGGTTTTACTTCTTCTTTTTTCTTTTCAAATATATAAGTCTTTGTATTTTTATCATCAGATAAAATCACTTTCTTTAAAGTATATCCACTAAAATGCCCAGATTCTCCAAAAGTTTCTCCAGTAGAAATATCTTTCAATTCCACCCCATTCTCACTCACCCATTTTGTAGTTTTCACAACTGGTTTTGGCTCAGCTTTTTTCTTAAATTTATAAACTTTTTCATCTCAATTTGTTTCTGCAGAAATAAATTCATACCCATCAAAACTTCATTTATCTCTAAAATCTTTTCCAGTTTCAGAAGATTTCAATTCTTCATTATTTTCATCAAGCCACTTCGTTGTCTTCATAATTTTCTTAAATTTATACACTTTTTCATCTCAATTTACTTCTTCACTCATAAATTCATAACCATCAAAAACTCCTTGTTCTCCAAAAGTTTCTCCAGTAGAAATATCTTTCAATTCCACTCCATTTTCATCCACCCATTTTGTAGTTTTCACAACTGGTTTTGGTTTTGTAGGTTTTGGACTCGGTTTTTTCCTAAAGACATAAGTCTTAGTATGTCCATCATCACTGACACCTTCAGAAATAAGTTCATACCCATCAAAACTTCATTGTTCTCCAAAAGTTTTCCCAGTTTCAGAAGACTTTAATTCCACTCCATTTTCATCCACCCACTTCGTTGTCTTTATAATTTTCTTAAATTTATAAATTTTTTCATCTCAATTTGTTTCTTCATTTACAAATTCATAACCATCAAAAACTCCTTGCTCTCCAAAAGTTTTTCCAGTTTCAGAAGATTTTAATTCTTCATTATTTTCATCAAGCCATTTTGTTTTTTCCAGTTTCAGAAGATTTTAATTCTTCATTATTTTCATCAAGCCATTTTGTCACTTTTTCAATTTGCTTGAAAATGTAAGTTTTTATCTTTCCATCAGCAGAAGTATTTACTTCCTTGAAAGTATAACCATCAAAACTTCAGACTTCTCCAAATCCTGTTCCAGTTTCGCTACCTTTCAATTCTTCACTATTTTCATCCACCCACTTCGTTGTCTTTATAATTTTCTTAAATTTATAAATTTTTTCATCTCAATTTACTTCTTCACTCACAAATTCATACCCATCAAAACTTCATTTATCTCCAAAAGTTTTTCCAGTTTCAGAAGATTTTAATTCTTCATTATTTTCATCAAGCCATTTTGTGGTTTTGTATTCACAAACACTCTCATCTTCCACAACTTTCACTCCATCAGCTATTTTATCACTAAAATTCGTAGCTTGAGTATCTTTACAAATTCTTTCCACATCACTACAAGTTCCATTTTCATTTGCAAAAGCTTGCCCTTGAGTGTCAAAGTTTAAATTTGCAAGTCTTGTAGCTTCAGCAAGAGCTAGGTTATTTGCTTCATCTTGAGATCCTCCAGTAGCAGTTGCTGTTTCAGTTTTAGAAAATTCTACTGCAGTTCAATATTTTCCAGTTTCACAATTATTTCTTACAAAACTTCCAGTTTTTGTAAAACTTCCAGTTCCATCAAAGATTACTTGTTTACAAATTCAATGCTCATTTGCATAGTCTTGTTTTGTGTTTTCAAATTCAGTTTCAGCTAGATTTTGAGCTTTTTGTAAAGCTAGCTTGTCAGCTTCTGCTTGTGAACTTCCGGTAGCAGTAGCAGTTTTTGGTAATTCATAAAGTACGCTTCCACTTGCAGTAAATTTTTCAGGACAATCATTTTTTACAACTTGACCAGAAGCAGTAAAAGTTCCAGTTCCATCAAAGATTACTTGTGTACAAGTCCCATTTGTGTTAGCCTCATCCTGCCCTTCATCAGCGAGAAGTTTTTTCGCTTTTTGTGTAGCTTTCTCAAGAGCAAGATTATCTGCTTCTGTTTGAGTCGTCCCAGTAGCTGTCGCGGTTGCGGATTTCGAGACATTTACGACTCCACCAGCAAATCCATCATCACAATTATTTCGAGTAAAATCTTGTGATTTTTCGACAGTTTTTGTCGCTTCAAATGTCGTCTGAATACACTGCCCATTGATATTGGCTTGTGATTGTTTTACTTCTGCAAGTTTCGTCTGTGCAAGTTTTTTAGCTTCAGCAAGTGCGAGATTATCAGCTTCCGTCTGCGTAGCTCCTGTCGCTGTTGCTGATAATGTGACCGATACATCGACAGATGTCCCCGTAAAATTCTCAGCACAATTATCTCGCTGGACATTTTCAGTAGCAGTAAAATCTTTTGTCGCCGTAAAAACCGTCGGAGCAGTAGGACAGACTTCATTGATTTTTAAATTCTCTGTAGAAAGTCCTTCTGTATATCCTTCTAATAAAACTTTTTTCTCTGGATACAGAGTTGTAATATCGGTTCGCAATCTATAAAGTACTTTAGAAGTATCATAAACATCCTCATAATAAGGAGCATGAGCTGCTGCACCACTACAATCGTCCCATGTTGTCGCATCTGTTACTCCATCTCCATCCCAATCACATCCTAGCCATTTATGGTATTCTTCGTAAAGAGGAGTATATGGAGTACCTGTACCATTTTTATAACCTGTGATATTTTCATAATTTTCTCCATTTTTCACAATACCCTCCACGAGATTTTCATCATAGTAAGTTGGTGAATGCACTTTATAATTCGGACTTCTAATCTCTACACTCAGGTTTCTCGTCCCCTCTGTATCTACTTTTTGATTTCTATACAGTTTATTTCCGACTATGCTGTATCCCGCATCAATATCATCTTGAGCAAGAATATATGTATTGCTTGCATCTCCGAGAGTTGCAATTTCAAACTTTCCATTTTTTATAGGAGTTCAAGCAGTACAAGTAGTTTTAAGTATAGGATTTACAAGGATTTGATACTGGTTTATAGTACTAAAACCACCATACCCAATATTATTCGCATCAAAAAATGAAGATTTATAATTAAAAGTGTAGTTTCCAGGAGTTGAAAAATCATAATTTTTTACCTGTTCATCCGTCAAGATATTTCCATCCGGGTCGACAATATCCACAGATTTTTGAGGATTGACAATATTTGATAAATCAAAATATCCAGGTCTATCTATAGCTTTTTTAAGTGTAAAATCTGCTAGATTTATTTTTTCTCATTGTTTAATAACTTTTCTGTATTTGTAATATCTATTAGTATAATCATCACCAACTGATCATTTTATGTATGAATCTTGATAAGCCTCTGGATTTCTATTTGGATTTGGCTCTATAATTTTTTCTGCTCCAGTTATATCTATTGCTTGCATAAAACAGTCATTATGTAGAGATCTATATCAAAAAGCTATGCTAGTGTCATTATTTTTAAATATACGAATACTATGATTATTATTATAATAATATCCTATCCCTAGGTTAAACGACTTTACAATACTACCTCCATTTCAATTTGTTCCTATGATTGCTAAATAATAATAATAACGATTATTATTTATACTTCCAATCACGATTTCATTATTTGCATTGAGTTTTGCACTGATATCTTCTGGAGTAATTGGTTGACAGTAGTGTACCTCTTCACTATCTTTACCTCCTATTCATTTCCCTAAAAATATTTTATAACTCACCCCAGGCTCTGCTTGTATTTTTCCGATTGCTACCTCACCAGTTGGGGGATTGTTAGGGTCAAAAGGAATATTATAACTTGTGACATTTATATCTGCTGGTCTTGTATTCCCAGAAGCCTGTGAAAAATTTACACCTCAAAATATCTGAAAGAAAAATGTAACGAGTAAAATTTTCGCTATGAGTTTTTTTATTTGTTTCATATTTGTTTTTGTTTAAAAATTAAAAATTCAAAATCCTGCTGACTTTTTCTGCGAGTCAACAGTGTTTATTTCATATCAAGATGCACCAAGCGTACTACGCTCTCTCTCTCTCTCTCTCTCTCTCTGAGATTGCGAAACTTCGCGAAGTAGAACTGTAATTTTTCATATTTGTATTTGTATTAAAAAATAAATTACAAATATAGCCTATCATAATTTTTCTTTTTATGCAAATATTTTGCCTTGACTATTTTCCTATTTATTGTGGTAGGATTTATTTTTGCACGATTTTTCCCTATTTTTTGCGGAAATTGGGAAACTAAAATTTCCCCCTATGAGGGGGGATTTCCACCTCTCTCTTTCCCCCTGTGAGGGGGGACTAAGGGGGGATTTTTTTCAGAAAAATAGAAACTGTCATTCCCTACTTAGGGAGGCTAAGATGAGGAAACCAAAATAAAAAAAGAAAACCACTTACGATTTCCTTTTTTACTATAAGAATATATTTTTACCCCTTCACCCCCAACCGCTCAAATAAATTTTCTTTTTCCTTCCGACTCATTGGTCGCCAGTCCCCTTCTGCGAGTTTTCCGAGAGTGATATTTTCGATACGGATACGAGAGAGCCGTTTGATATCGAAGCCGACCGCCTTGACCATACGGCGAATCTGCCGGTTTTTCCCTTCGCGCAAAATAATCGAAAATCGCGATGATGAGAGTCGCTGGATTTGTGTCGGT
This sequence comes from Candidatus Altimarinota bacterium, assembly GCA_018457335.1. The sequence goes on from JAGYHI010000002.1 coordinate 9,832, forward strand.
TGTGTTTTGTAGATTTTTCGGTGCTCACCGCGGTCGCTCATATCGAGTTTGACTCCGTTTCGCATGATTTCGAGGGCTTTGTCGGTGATTTTCCCGTAGACTTCGACGAGATATTCTTTTTCGTGCTGGTATCTCGGGTGGATGAGATAGTTTGAGAGTCGCCCGTCATTTGTCAGGATGATGAGTCCATTTGTGTCCTTGTCCAGTCTTCCAATCGGGAAAACTCGTTCCTTGATATCGACGACATCGAGGATTCCAGTTTGTTTTTCGTCAGATTTACAAGTCGTCACGACGCCTCGTGGCTTGTTAAAGACATAATACACGAGATTTTTTTGAGCCTCGACGACGGTGTCTTGGAGTTTGACTTCGTCGGTTTCTGGGTCGATGACTTGCCCGATGTGAGCCTTTTCTCCATTGACAAAGACGCCGCCTTTTGCAATGTATTCTTCAGCTTTTCGTCGTGAGCAGATGCCCGCCTGCGACATATATTTTTGCAGTTTCATTTTTAAAAATTATATATGAAAGTAAGTATACAAACTTTTACGAAAAAAGCAATTTTTAAATAATTTGACTTTTTTGATAAAAAATGTAGAATAATTGAAAACTTTTGAGGCTATATTTTTTAAATCTTTTGCTCTATGAATGCAAACATTCTACACAATCTGCTCGAAAAATCTCCAAGAGAAGTAGCGAGGGAGGTGCATAAATGACAAAAGTACGGAGACAAAGATTATTTTACACATCATCTCGAGCCAGTCGCGGAGTTTTCGGAGGGGCTTGCTAGAAAAGAAAATTATCAAGCAGATTTGATTGCGAGGCGGATTCGGGATTTGGCGTATTTGCACGATGCACCAGAAGACACAAATCTCTCTGGCGAGATTATTTCATTTTTATTTGATGAAAAACTCGGGAATGATGCAGAAATTCTCAATAAAAGACATTTGAATGAAAAACGAAAAACAAAAGATGAATATTTTGAAAGTGTCTCTGATGCTATCGAGACTGCAATCGTAAAAACGGCTGATAGATATATGAATATTATCACCCTTCCGCAGACCGAAACTGACAAGGCAATTTATCTTTTTCAGCGCTACGGCGAAGAATTTGAGTACTTTAAAAAGTACGATATTTTTCCAGAAATTATATATTCTGCCCTTTCTGATGCACATATGCAGTTGATACTCCAAGAAAAAATTTCAAAAAATGACCTCAAATTTACAAGATTTTAATTTTTTAAGAAAAATCTCTTGCATTATTAAGAAAAATATGGTATAATTTGTTTGTTATTATATTTTAATTTTAAAAATTATGCGAATTTATTATTTTTATTCGGAAAATATAGAAAATCCAAAAAAAATCATAAACAATTCAGAAAAGCAAGAGAAAAAAGAAAAATCGACCGAACAATCGCTCGATACGATTAAAGAAAATTTTAGTAAAAATTTCAAGGAAAATCCAGAAAAAATGTGGAAAATCATCGAAAAAAATCTACCACTTCCACCAAGTAAAGCAGAAAAAAAACTCCTTGATTTAAAAGAAAAAAATCCACCAGCGACGGCTAAGGATATTTTAGCGGCACTCGAAAAAATCTCTCAAGAAAAGAGAGAAATCCTCCTAAAAGAACTCACAGGAGAAGATACAAAACTCGATAAAAAAGAAGACGGAGAAAAAAAAGAGAAATCAACTGAAAAAGAATCGGTCGAAAAAATCACAAAAACTACCACAAATGCTGAGTTTTTAAATATTCCTTTTAATAATCGACTTCCAGCGATTACAAAACCGCCAATTCGCACAGACGAAATCGAAGTAGAGACAAAAATCGTCTTGAATTTTGACTATGATGGGGATGGAAAACAGGACAAAAGTGACCTCTACTATAAGACGACAGCGGGGCAGATTTTACCTGACACTGTGATGGCGGTGAAAGTTAATGGAGATGAATACGAGCGAAAAAATCTCAAAGGCGAGTTTTTTGATAAAAATGGTCGTCGATTGATTATCGGACATCAGACTCTTTTGAAGGTTTCAAAACTTTGGAGCAAAGAAGAACTTGAAAACAAACAAAAACAAAATGAAAAACTTGTCAAAGAATTTGAAAAAAAGCACGAAGATGCAAGTGAATATATCATCAAACAAGCAATCGACCGAGGTATCGACCCAAATTTTGCACTCCTTGCTTTTGGAAAAAAATATGGAAAAAATCTTACCAAAGCACAAGAAATCGAAATCGAAAACGCCTTTACAGAGTTTGACCGAGTATCTGGAAAAACTGGATTCTCTCGCGATCAAAAAGACGGAAAGCACTCTGCAAAACTCTCTTTCGCTGTACTCAAAAAATTTGGCGAAAGTGAAAACGCTATCGAGACAAAACTCAAAGATTATGGATTTTCGGAGGAAGAGATTAAGGGGGCGAGAGAGGTAAATTCTACAAAACTTCATATAAACTCACTTCATAAAAATTTGACGAAAGAAGCAAGAGAACTTCTCTCTGATCCGAAATTTATGGAGAAACTCTCAAATGTTGCAAAAAATATCGGTGCAAGCGTACAAGATTTAGTGACAGTGATGATGAGTGAATCTGGAATGAATCCACAAGCAATCAACGATAAGAGTAATGCTTCTGGACTTATTCAATTTATGCCAGAAACGGCAGAATGACTTGGTACATCTGTTAGTGAAATTCAACAAATGAGCTGACTAGAACAGCTAGATTATGTGGAAAGATATTTCAAGAAAAATAACCGTTGACATCGGCTTGATAGTGTAGAAAAACTTTATTTAGCAACTTTTTACCCAAATGCTCTCTCAAAATGAGATGATTACATAATTGGTTTTGATAGTAAAAAAACTGAGGAAGTTAATATAAAAAATGCTGAAAAAATTGCTAAAAAAAATCGTGGTATTACAAAAGATGTTAATTGATTTATTACTCGAAAAAGTTTTAGAAAATATGTAGAAAATAAAACACAGCAATTTGCAGGAGTTCTTCAAGCAGTCAAAAGTGGAGAATATATGCTTGCAGAAGGAAGTAGTACAGAAAAATTACAAGCACTAAATCCTGAAACAAGAAAATTAATTCAAAGTCTATCGAATAACTATAACTTCAAAGAAAAAGTTATTGATTTTGCTTATGAAGTTCAATCAAAATGAATGGACATGAAAATCATTGAAGCTAAAAGAAGTTTCCATAGACAGCAAAAATTAGTAGCACAATGAAAATCAAAAACGATGAGATCTAAACATTTGGAAGGGTTAGCTATTGATGTTTCTTGTCCAGATATTTGAAATGATCTTAGAAAAAAACCAGAAATTATGCAAATTGCAGCGAAATATTGACTATGGAATGGCGGAGAAATGTGGTGATGGGATTATGGACATTTTCAAGCTTATAAAACCGCGGTAAATAAAAATGATTTAGCAAGAATGGAAAGAAGATGAACATTGCCACAATCCGTTTAACTTTCCCCTATCATCGGTAAATCCCAAGCAGTGATAATTCCTTCTATGGTATCACTGCTTTTTCATGATTTCGTCAGAAAAATCGCCCCGAGTTTCTTGCGGTTTCGAGAGTATTCTTGAAAAAATTTCTCTATATCATGGAGCGGGGTTTTATTTTTGAGAAAAATATATTCGAGATTTTTGGTGTCGATAGCGATTTGAGAGATTTCGATATTTTTGTCGAGGATTTTTTCACTTTTTTGGATCCAGAGGAGGAGAGATTTTTGAGAAAAAACACCTCGAAACTGTCCATCGTCGGTATAAATCGGCACATGAGAAAAATTCCTGATACTCATCGCCTCAATCAGGAGTGAAAGTTTATCGCTATTTTTCGCAATAAAGACTTTTTTCTTGAAAATGTCGATTGCATTCGTATTAAATTGGGTTTTGAGATGCTCGATAGATTTTAAAATATTTTCGATTGTATTGAGGGTTTTTTGTCCGATTTTTATCCAGTCATTTGTGTGGATTGCGAGATTTCGCACGGTATTGAGCGTACGGAGATTGTCATAGTGCAAATCATCAATTGCCTCAAACAGTTTGGACTTTTTTGCCCGCTTGTGAATCTCCGTCAAACACAGCCAAAAATCATGCTTCTCGCTGACATCGAGCAAATCTGTGATGATGTGATGAAGTTTGTTAAACTGCTTATTAAAGAGTAGGATTTTTTTGTTTTGTGGTTGCATTGTAATGGAAATTAAGATTTTAGAATGCAGAATTAAGTAAATAGTTTAATAGAAAATAGAAAAGGAATTTTTAATCAAAATAGACCTCATCATGTGTGCCGATATCAAGCATTAGAACTTGAATGTAGTTGTTTTTCTCGACAAAAATAATTCTACAATCATCACCAGCAGAAATAGATCTTTTCCCAGCCATAGATCCAGAAAGTGGGTGATTTCGAAGTGACGGATGATGTGGATCTTCACGAAAAAAATCTAGAACATCAAGTACAAAATCTTTTTGATCTGAATCAAGTTCTTTAAATTTTCGATTGAATTTTTTACTGGTTCGTAAATCCATAATTTTATAAAGACAATAAATAATCTCTCATTTCTTTTGAAGTTCGAAGTACTGGTGAAGTTTCTTCTTCTCCCCTTTCAATTCGATCTGTCATATCGTCGAGCATTTTATTGTAGGCGACGAGTTTTGGGTCGAGAAGTTCTATTTTTTTCTCACCATTTTTGATTTGATGGAGCGTGATAGTGATAAGTGTCGAGAGGTCTGTCCCAGAGTGGGCCGCAAATTCTTTTGCCCATGCTTTGAGATCAGGAGCAAGTCGTATGGTTGTCGCCACCTTTCGTGGCTTTTTTGTTTGTACTGTTTTCATAAAAATAAATTACATTGTATATCTATTGTAATCTTTTTTGCATAAAATGCAAGAGTTTTTACTTTAAAAGATTTTTATAAAATGAAATAATCGCTTTTTCTGTCTCTTCGGAAAGTTTCGGAGTGAAATAAAGATAGAGTAGTCCCCCGGGGAGAATGATAGATAACATCACTATAAGAAAAAGAACAAAACCTAAAAACCATGAAACTCCAATTCCTAAAATAATTTGAATAATACCTTCAGAAAAATCTGTTATAGAAATGAAAAAGGTTATGACAGCTCATACCGACAAAAAGTGAAGTCAGATAATAATTCGTTCTATATTTGCTTTGAGCCATTTTCTTGGTTCTGGAATCCAATTAAATTTTTTATTTAATAATCAAATTGTTATGCTTGCAATTGTAGTACATAAGAAGAATCTCGTACCAAGAAAAACCGCTAAGAGAAAGAGAAATTTTATATCTATAAGATCTCCTCCAACTCATTGAGTATACTCATAAACATATTGAAAAATATTTAAACTTCCAGCCATTTTTTCGATTCATTGTATTTTTAAGAAAAAAGTAAATGTCCATATGGCTCACCAAACACTCAAAATCAAAACTCCTCAAATCATAAGAGAAATCCCTAATTGTTCTAGAAAAAAATAAAGAAAATAACGCAAAAAATCACTGATGTATAAAGAGTATTTTTTCATAAAAAATAGGTTAAATTAATTATTTCTTTTTTCGATTTTTAAATATTTCCAAAAATTTTTTCCAAAGCCACTTTAAAATCTTGATAGTCGTACTTCCCTTTTGTCGGGTATAGAGTTCGTAGTAAATCGCTGTGACCACAAAAAGCGTGATAAAAGTCGTGGCAATAAGCCCAAAAATAATAGTAAATCCCATTCCTGCCCAGAATTTGTTTTGAAGAGCGATCGGAAGAATACCGAGTACCGTCGTGAGCGTCGTGACGAGCATCGGCTCGAGACGAGTCGCACCAGCCTCGACAAGTGCCAGGAATGGTTCCATACCACGTTTTTTATTTTGCTCGACCGCATCGATAAGGATAATTCCGTGATTGACGGCGACCCCAGTAAAGGCGATAAATCCAATCGCAAATGGCATAGAAAATGGATTGTCGGTCAAAAGGAGTCCGATAGCCACAAAAGGAAACGCCATAATCACCGAATAGAGCACGAGAAGCGGTTTTGAATAACTGTCAAACTGCAAAGTCAAAATCCCAAAGATCACGAGAATTGCTGTGAAAAATGCACTCACCATAGCGATAATTAAATCGCTGTTTTCTTCTGTTTCTCATCATTTTTTGTACTCAATACCAGACGGATAATTAAAATCTTCTGCGATTTTTGTAGCCTTTTTGGTGACAAGTGAAGTGTTAAAATTTTCTTTGACATCAGCGCTGATTTCGATTTGTATATTTCCATTTTCTTGCGAGATTGTTTCCACACTATTTTTGGCTTTTATATCGACAAAATCACCGATTCGGTAGGCAGTATTTTTATGATAAAAAAGTATATTTTCGATAGCATTGAGCGAGACATCTTTTTCGAAAGTATCGGCTTTCAAAATAATATCCATATCTTCGCCATCATCTTCGATGGAGGCAATTTTTCGTCCATTGAGCGCGCTGATGATAGTATTATAGATGAGGTTTGACGGGATTCATTTGAGTGATGTAAGTTCCTTATTTATCTGAAAAATAAACTGTCCCGGAGTGTCCTCAGACGAACTTTGGACATTTTTTATACCGTCGATTTTCTGGATTTTTGATTGGAGTTTTTTTGAAGTCTCAATAAGTGTACTGAGATTATTGTAATTTTTTGCGACGAGTTTGATTCCAATAGGATGTCCACCTGGTGGCCCAGAACTTGCGAGCGTATCTGTCACTTGAAATCCTTTTGCTTCGAGTGAGGTCAAGCGTTTTTTGAGGAGAGAATTTATCTCAAAAACACTTCTCATATTTTTTTCTTTTCGTTTTTCCAGAGGCAAAAGATTGACTGTGATCGTCGCAGTATTATTTTTGATTTGCTTCAAAACATAATCCGTCTCGGGAAATCCTGCAAAAAAAGCATCGAGATTTCCAAGACGATTTACCATTTCTTTGGTGGTGATACCATTTTCACTTTTGATAGAATAAGCGACGAGATCATTGTCATCTTGTGGAAACATCTGAAAGTCAATCAGCGGCGTGAGAGTTTTTTGGATCAAAATAAAGAAGAAAATCGGCGCAAAAATCACAGCACGACGGATATATCTATGATGTAAAAATGTAGAGATGATTTTTTTGTATGAGCCGGTAATTTTCCCGATAAATCGGTTTCTCAAAGGGATTTTTGTTATTTTCAATTCTTTTCATTTTCGATCTTCGAGAAGCAGTTTTTTCTCATCTTCGTTCATATATTTGAGAGTGGTTTCATCTTCTATGTAGGATTTTTTATTTTTCGCGAGCAAAAGATAAATCGCACTATTGACCGTCAGAGCGAGTGCAAGCCCGCTGACGAGGACTCAAAAAATCGTAATCGGAATAAAAGCAAGGAATTTCCCCATGACACCTGGTAGTGTCATCATCGGCACGAAGACGACAATCGTCGTACTGACACCAGAAATGACTGGTACAGCGTATTCTTTGAGGGCGAGTGCGATGGCTGATCGAGGCGAGAATCCGAGTCGAGTTTTTGCATTGGCGGCTTGTACAATGACGACAATAGTATCAATCGCGATACCAAAAGAAAGCAAGAGAGAAAAATTCGTCAAGAAATTCATCGAATAGCCAAAACTATTTAAAAGTGCGAAAGTCGACAAAAATGCCAGTGGCAAAGTCAAAGTCGCAAAAATCGCATCAAAAAGCCCGACAAACAAAAACATAGTCACAAAAACCAGTACGATAGTTGCGATTGCATTATTTGCCAGTTTTTGGTAATCTTGAATGATGTATTTTCCAAGGTCGTAAGTATAAGCGACTGCAAGGCCTTTAAATTCGGGAGTTTGTAGAGTTGCTTCTATATATTTTTTTGCTTTTTTACTGGCTGTAAAAATACTCGCTCATTTAGTTTTATTGACGGTTAGTCCTATTCCATTCAAGAAAATACTTCCGCTCCCTGAGATGACAGATTGGTCGATATCATTTTTATATTCGCGCTCGATTGTGGCGATTTCTCCGAGAGAAATATATCAGCCTCGTGGCAGTGCAATCGGTGTATTCAAGAAATCGAGGCTTTTTGTTTTTTTATCTTGTATTCGATAGTCATATCTTTTATTATTGATTTCAAAATTTCCAATCGGGCGATTGATATTTGTGGATTGAATTTCATTTGCAATCATTGCGAGTGACAATCAAAAGCTTTTCATTTTTTCTTCATCAAGGATAATTTTTGTGTCATAAATAGTATCATTATTTGCTTTCATTCCTCACATAGATCGCGCTGACATACTGATATAGGCATTTTCTATTGACGGTATATTTTCGAGTCCATTTTTTAGTTTTTTTAGATATTGCGAAAGTTTGCTTTTAGAAGTATCCCCTTTTGTATCATAGAGTATGAGCGAAAAAACCCGATTTGTATCGAGTTCGAGTTTTTTGATGGTCGGGTCGTGAGCGTCATCTGGGAAGTCCACACTCGCGACTTTATTTTCGATTTTATCTTTGATTTCATTAGTATTTGCTCCAGTTTTTGGAGTGATGACCACTTGTGAAAAACCGAGATTTGACGACGAAGTGATTTTTTTTATGTCATTTACCGTTTTGATTTCTTTGTAGATTTTACTCGTGATGAGACTATCGACATCTTGAGGACTCGCTCATGGATACACAGTCGATATGACGATCGTTTCCATCTCTACATTTGGCTGAGATTCCTTTGGAATCTGAAAAACCGACAAAAGCCCAAAGACAATAACCCCCAAAATTATCAAATAAGAAATCCGATATTTCCGCACCCAAAAACCAAAAAATCATTTTTCGTTTTGTTCTTGAATCTGTTTTGTGTCTGTTTGCATGTTTGGAAGATTAGAGTTTAGATTTTTAGGGGGAATAGTTTTTTTTAAAAAAGATTCCTTAATTTTATTTCCTTTCCTTCTTTCTCATTTCAGAATTTTTTTCAAGAAGAAAATCAGTTTATTGGGGCTTGGGGGTGAAAACTGTCTGAGTCAGATGAAAATCTGTTATTAAAAGATGAGCGTATTAGCGAGCGAGTTTTTTCACCGCCAAAGGTTTTGGTACTTTTGGTCACAAAAGAAAGAGGGTATGAAGATGAAATTTCGAAAAAGAAAAGGAATTTTTATTGGCTGGATTCCGGATCAAGTCCGGAATGACAGGTATTGTTTTTCAGGAAAAAGAAGAGGAAGATCCTGAATACTCCAGGGTAGCCTCTCTTTTGCTGACGCAAAATTCACCTCCTCAAGTTCAGGATGACAGATTTATTTCTCCAATTTGTCATCCTCGGGCTTGACCCGGGGATCCAGTACAGTATTTTTATCCAAGTAAGACATTTTCATCTAGATTCCCGCCTACGCGGGAATGACATTGATTATTTTTTAGTAAAAGTTAGAAGTTTCTTCGCTAACGCTCAGAATGACGACCTTTTCGTTCCTAATTACTTGACTACCAAATCAAATTTCCCAGCATCAAAATTTTTGGTATCAGTAAGGACAACTTTGGTGTTTTGAGGAAGATTTATGATGACTTCTATATTTTTTCCGAGGATTTTTCCGAGCATCACTTTTTGTTTTTTGAGGGTGTTTTCTGGTGTCAAAGTGGTAATTTCTCATTCATTTTCTGAGATGATTTGTACGACAGTAAGTGGTAGAAGGATGTGATTTTTACTTGTGTCGATGAGTTTTTTAGGAAAGGAAATTTTTGCCGTTTTTCCGATGAAATCAGTATTATTTGGGAGAGAAATACGCAGTGAAGAAAGGAGATTTTTTCCGGCGACAAGCGAGCGGGCAGTAATAGTCCCACTCAAGGTTTCTCCATCAATTTCGACTTTCATTTCTTCCCCGACATTTACCATGCTTGCGAGCGATGGCGCGATTTCGACTTGGACTTCTGGAGTATTGCTGGCAAATTCTGCGATTGGCGTTCCTGTCGAGATAGATTGCCCTTTTTCTACGAGGATTTTTGTGATGATTCCAGACATCGGCGCACTAATGCGAAGTTTTGCAGCATTGTACTGAGCCTGTTGGAGAGCGATTCTTGCAGAGTCGATTCCGGCTTGTATTTGAGCGAGATTTGCGATTTTGACCTTCTTGGTATTTTCGAGCATTTTTTCAGCCTGTGTGAGTGCAATTTTTGCTTGCGAATTTGAATTTTGCAATTTTAAAAGAGCTTCTTGATAATGGATTTTTAATTCTGGATTATTTTCTATCGTGTCGAGTTCTTCTGGTGTCAGCGGACGAGAGAGTCGAATCGTGGCAAGTTTTGTCGCGAGTTCCTTGTCTTTATAGTTATTTAGAAACGGAGTCAAGCCACCGCGCCAAGAAGTAAATCGTGTATACGATGCTTGGAGTGAAGATTGGATTTGATTCCAAGTCTGTGTCCACATTTGTTGTTGCTGTGGCTGAATAATATACCCAGCGCCACTTCGATTATTTTGAATCATTCGAATCATTGACTCGACCATTTTTTGGGTTTCCTTATAGAGTGTATCGAGTTCGTCAAGTTTTTTGTTTATATCTCCGTCTTGGAGATTTTTATTTTCTTGTATGATTTTTCGGAGTTTTCCGCGTGCAGCGTAGAGCGAGTCCCATCCCTCTTTTGCGTCTTTTCGTCCGTTTCCATTGTGGATTCCGAGGTCATCTTCCCATTTTTCCGCTTGATTGTCGTAGATATCGGTCATTCCGAGGATTTTATCGCCTTCGTGTAGATATTGAGTCATCTGCTGTTCGAGGGATTGGAGTGTGGTTTTATAGGTTTCATTGTGACTGTCGAGAGCGTCTTTATTGGCTTGCGAGAGGAGATTATAGGAGAGGTGAGTATTTCCTTTTGTTGTCTGAAATCATTCCCTTGCCTTTTCATAGTTTGCTTCGGCTGAGATGATGGAACTGTCAAGATTTATGCTTGTTGCATTTTTTTGCAATTGCTGAGCATGCAGTCTGGCTCTGGCTGATTTGACTGCGAGATTATATCCAAAAATATTATCACGAAGATTTGCAATAGTTTTTCACTTCCCTATTTTATCGCCTTCCTTTACAAAAATTTTCTCGATTTCTCATGAAGTTTTCGCAGATAGTACAAGCGTAGAACTCGCTTTTACAAGTCCAGTTTTTTCTTCGGTGATATTTTTATTAAAGTTTTTAATTTCTTGAATTTCGATTTGAAAAGGGATTTTTTCATTTTGAGTTTGCTCGCTATTTTCTTTTGAAACCTCACTTCCACAAGAAGCAAGGCTAAAAAGCACCACTGCGAAGATGATATATTTTTTCATAAGAGTCATATTATAAAGCATTAATCTAAATGACATTCGGCTTTAAGAAGTTCGATAAATTCTTCGACATCCTCAGTTTTTACGAATCCGACTGATTTATTATATTTCGTGATAGTCAAAAGTGTATCGCCCTCTTTGATATCCAGCATATCACGCACCTCTTTTGGAATCACAACTTGACCTTTTGCACCAACCGTCACGCTGTTGTGCATTTTGAGTTCCATTGACTCAGAGAGATTTTCCTTTTTTTTCTTGACACCAAACATAAGTATAAAAAGTTAGAAAAGTATGAATACTATGAATTATATGAAAATTGAGCTTTTTTCAAGTTTTTCTTCGTATATTTTTTGATAAAAAATTTGATTTTCTCAGAAATTTTTTTAAAATAAAAACGCTTAATTCTTAATTTTTTCCTATGAAAAAAATCCTCCTTGCGACCTCTGTCGTATTGGCTAGGGTTTCGTCAGCCTTCGCTCTCACAGACATTGCTGATTCGGACTTCAAGGTCTACATCGAAAATGCCCAAAAAGAACATATCATCTCAGGATATGATGATAACACTTTCCGACCAAATAATCCTGTCTCTTTTATAGAGAGCCTTAAAATAATCATCAATACAGGGCCGGCAAGACAAGAACTCTGAAAACAGACTGCTACCATGAATTTTGCTAATTGGTATGACCCTTTTGTATATTTCTACAACAAAAACCAAAAAACAAATGAAGTAAACTTCGAAAACAACGAAAAAATCACTCGAGATTTCGCTGTTTATCTTATGCTCCGTCAACTTGGTATTACACTTAATAAATCTGATTATTATCTTATTTCATTAGATAAAGATTTCCCAGATTTATATAGCTATACACCTCTTGCTCCTTATATCAGATTTGCAAAATATGCAAAAATCACAGACGGCTATAGTGATGGTACTTTCTGACCAAAAAATAAAGTCACTCGAGGAGAGCTTACAAAAATGGTATGGAGAAGTCTGCGAGAAAATAAAGAAGATATCTTAAAGAAGTACAGTGAAATTCAAAAATTGAGAAAGCTCAATTCTGCTGAATATCAAAAACCAACAGTTCAAAAACCAACAATAAAAAAAGAAAATCCTATCAAAAAAACACCAGTATCTACTGCCAATCAAATTTCTTCAACAAATGAATGGCTCAAAATACATAATTCACTCCGAAAACTCCACGGCGTGCCAGCACTCACTTGGTCAAAAAAACTCGAAGAAAGTGCACGATCATATGCTAAAAAATGTCAACGAAAACACTCAACAAATGAATATGGTGAAAATATTTCATTTGCGAATTTTGTGCGAACTCCGCGTGAAATTGTACAAGGATGGTATGATGAAAAACGATTTTATGATTTTGCACGATGAGAGGTGACACGAAAAAATGGACATTTTACACAAGTTGTCTGGAAAGATACAAAAGAAATTGGTTGTGCAACGGTTGATACTTGTGGAGGTAAATACCCATATATGACGGTTTGCCAATATTTCCCAGCGGGAAATTATGCCGGAGAATTTCTTGAAAATGTGCTTCCTTTGAGATAAGATTTTTATTGAAAATTTCAAATTTAAAAATGTCTTCTTAGTTATAAGAAGACATTTTTTTAGTTCTGAAGTTTTTTACTATTTTCTTTTTGCTCTTTCTTTTTTGAGTTTTTCTAGTTTGATTTTTCTGGCAAGTCCATTTCCGATTGAAATAACTTTTCACTCATTTTCCCTGACCTTTGCTGTATCCAGAATAGAGATTACAAGTCCACCTGTCTTATTTCTGATATTATGCGTTCCAGTTCAAAATGCGGTAAAAATTTTTCATTCATTTTCTTTTGATTGAATAATTCATTGATTAAAACTCGTGTTTTGAGTTCATTGATTAAAGGAATTATCTTGTTTTCCTTGATTTCGAGAGTTATTCTGCTCTCATTCATTATAACTATTATTTTGCACTCATTCATTTTGAGAATTATTCTGCCTTGCTAAATTATTAAAATTATTTTGTTCTCATTTATTTCATTGATTATTTTGTTCTCATGTATTTAGCAGGTTATCTTGTTTTCAAGTATTATAAAGGTTATGCTGTGTTCAAGAATTATAAGAATTATCTTGTTTTCAATTATTCCATACATTACTCTGTTCTCCTAGATTAGATAGATTACTTTGTTTTCAAGAATTGAAATCATTATTTTGAGTTCATTTATTATACCAATTTTGTTGTTCATTGCTATTAAATATATTATGTTGATGTTTTTTATTAGAAGAATTATTTTGGATTCATGTATTGAAAGAATTATCTTGTTTTCAATGATTCCAACGATTATCTTGCTCTCACTCATTAGAAGAATTATCTTCAAAAGCAATATTATTGATTGACATAAATATAAAATTAAAAATAAAATTTATATAAACATATATATAATATTTTATTTTTGTCAAATAAAAAAATTTATTTTAAATATAATCTGTAAAAAATTTGATTTTTCTAGAAAATTATATATTATATGTCGTATATGGCACGAAGAACAACAAAACGAAGAACAAAAAAATCGACTTCTAGTTTTTTAGGGAGTGATTTTTATCATATTTGCATTGGGACACTGCTCATAATCTTGGCGGTGCTCGTGTTTTTTTCGACGCAAGAAGTGACTACGACTGGAAATGCTCCACTCATCGGGAAATACCTTTCAAAAGCGGGGACACTGCTTTTTTGAAAAGAATACTATCGATGGATTTTTTCGCCGATTGTCGGAATTCTTGGAGTGATGATTATCGCAAAAAAAGCATATTGGTCAGGTTGGCGATTTGTAGGATTGATTTTATTTTTTCTCTCAGCCACTTCCCTGCTCGGCTGGTATTCATGAGAAAAAATCTGACTTTTTAATATTTATTCTGAACTTGAAAAATTTATCGGAAAATCGAGTGCTTTTATTTTTTTATTCGGACTCTTTTTTATTTCGATTTATCTTATACTGCGTATTGCCTACTGGCGTGCTCTTGGTAAAATCAAAGATATTACCCCTTCACTCAAAGACATCGGTGGAGCGATAATTCCACCAGAACCAAAACAACTTCAAATACCAAAAAAGGCACCAAAAAAAGAAGAAAAATGAGAAACTATCACTTCTGCAATGCAGAGAAAACTCGATAAAATACAAGAACAAATCGATAAAACTGCACTCGCAAAAGCTCCACAAGAAAAAACCTCAAAAATCCCAAAACTCTTTACTAAAAAAGAAAAATCCTCTGAACTTCCTGAGAAAAAAATCCCTGTCTTTGATATGATGGGAAATATACTCACGAAGAAAAAAGAAGTCAAAGAAGAAACAAAAGAAAATACTGGAAGTACCCTGCCAGATTTTGGGACTTGGAATTTCCCGTCGACGAGTTTGCTCGAAAAAATCCAGAAAAAAAATGTCATCTCAAAAGCGGAAATCGAGGCAAAATCACTTCTTATACAAAAGACTTTTCTCGAATTTGGTATTGATGTCGATATGGAAGATGAGTGTGTCGGACCGACAGTAATCCAGTATCGACTCAAGCCGGCACAAGGTGTAAAAATCTCAAAAATCGAATCACTCAAAAAAGATCTCACTCTCGCACTCAAGGCAAAATCAATTCGTATCGAAGCCCCAATTCCTGGACTTGGACTTGTCGGTATCGAGGTACCAAATGATCATCGTGATATGGTCGGTATCCGCGAAGTCCTCGAGCATAAGGCTTTCACTTCTCATAAATCAAAACTTGCAGTCGCGCTCGGAAAAGATATTAGTGGAAATTTTGTCGTCGGAAATCTTGAAAAAATGCCACATCTGCTGATTGCTGGACAGACAGGTTCTGGAAAATCAGTCGGGGTCAATGGTATTCTCGTTTCCCTTCTCTACAAAAATACACCGTCAGATTTGCGATTTATTATGGTCGACCCAAAACAAGTCGAACTCGGTATGTACAATGGGATTCCACATCTTTTAACACCAGTGATTACCAGTCCAGAAAAGGCATTGAATGCACTTAAATGGGCAGTGGCAGAAATGGAGCGTCGCTATAATATGCTCACAAAAATTCATACGAAAAATCTCGCAGAGTACAATCGAAAAGTCGAGAAAAAAGATAAATTGCCAGCTATTGTTTTTGTCATCGATGAACTTGCTGATTTGATGATGAGTGGTGATAAAAAATCAGTTGAAACTTGTATCTCTCGAATTGCCCAAAAAGCACGTGCCGTGGGAATTCATCTTATCCTTGCGACTCAGCGTCCGAGTGTTGATGTCATCACAGGTCTTATCAAGGCAAATGTACCATCGCGAATTGCCTTTACCGTTTCTTCACAGATTGACTCGCGAACAATCCTTGACGGTATCGGTGCAGAAGATTTGCTCGGAATGGGTGATATGCTCTATTCACCAACTGGCTCGATGAGTCCGA
Source organism: Candidatus Altimarinota bacterium (assembly GCA_018457335.1). Next base: position 25,522 of record JAGYHI010000002.1, read on the forward strand.
CGCGTGTGCAGGGTATGTTTGTTGATACTGACGAAATCGAGTCTGTCGTCAATCACATCAAACGGACGATCGATCCAGAAATGCTCAAAGAAATTCAAGATGAAAGCATTGCTAATGGTGGTGAAGACCGTGGAAATTTTGAGGGCAGCGCTGGTGGGCTTGGAAAATTTAATGAAGACCCAAAAATCGTAGAAGAGGCTATCTTACTCGTCAAAGAGCAAGGAAAATGCTCGACAAGTATGCTTCAAAGACATCTCAATCTTGGCTATGGGCGAGCCGCTCGTGTCGTCGATATTCTCGAAGAAATGGAAATCGTTGGTCCTGCAAATGGTTCAAAACCACGGGAGGTGATTGGGTAAAGTGAAGCTTTGCAAGTCCGTCATTGCGAGGAGTGATAGCGACGAAGCAATCTCTGGCTACGAATTTTGTCATCCTGAACTTGTTTCAGGATCTTCCTCTTCTTTTTCCTGAAAAACAATATCTGTTATTCCGGACTTGATCCGGAATCCAGCCAATAAACAAAATTCTGCTTTAAACTTTAAATCTTCAACCTTATGTCATCTTTTCAAGAAATTTACAAAAAAGTTGTAGACAATGCACTTGATTATTGAAAAAAATACAATGTCAGTATTGATAAAGACTTTGCCTTTACGAAACTCATAGAAGAAGTTGGTGAGTTTTCACAGGCAAAACTTATTTATGAGCGAAAAAGTCGGCCAGAAAAATTTATAGATGAAAATACTGCAAAAGAAGAGTTTTCAAAAGAACTAGCCGATATAGTGTGAATGGCTTTTGTAAATGCCTATCTCAATGATATTGATTTAGAAAAAGCTCTTGAAGTTAAATGGATTAAAAAATGATAATTTTTCTGAAAAGTTCTTTTCTAAAATCTAAATTCTACTTACTAAACCCTACTCTCTAATCTCTCCCCTATGTGAAAAATCGTCATAAAAACTCCAGCTCAAATTGAGGGAATCCGAAAGGCTGGTAAAGTCACAGCCGGTGCACTTGAAATGATTGGTGCCTATATCAAGCCAGGCGTATCAACACTCGAGCTCGACAATATTATAAATACTTATATTCTCAAGCATGGAGGACGCTCAGCGACGCTTTTGTACAAAGGAAATAATGAATGGTGAAAAGGTGGGTATCCGCGTGCGTCGTGCATCTCGGTCAATGAAGTCGTCTGCCACGGAATCCCTTCTGCTGACAAGAAACTCAAAGAGGGTGACATCCTCAATATTGATATCACCACAATTCTTGACGGATATTTTGGTGATGCGAGTCGTATGTATACGGTCGGAAAGGTCACAGATGAAGCTCAAAAACTCATCGATATCACAAAAGAATGTCTGGAAATCGGCATGCGAGAGGTACGACCAGGAAATCATTTTGGAAATATTGGTTATGCAATTTCAACTTTTGCAGAAGCAAGAGGATACTCAGTCGTGCGAGATTTTACTGGACATGGAGTAGGAATTGCCTTTCATGAAGAACCGTATGTCTTTCACAAGGCTCAAAAAAATAGCGGACCAAAGATGAAAGAATGAATGGTCTTCACAATAGAACCAATGATAAATATCGGAAAGTGGGCGGTACGAATGGATCAAAGTGACGGCTGGACCGTCTACACAAAAGATAAATCGCTTTCTGCTCAATGGGAGCATACTATGGTTGTGACAAAAAATGGAGTGGAAATATTGACGAAATAATTATTTAAAATCCCTTATTACGAAAATTTGTAATAAGGGATTTTTTTATTGTTAATAAAATATAATTCTTATTTCTTCATCCGATTTTTCACTTTTCTAATCGCTTCGATTTTTGGACCATAAATCATATTATAAGTCGAAAATGGAATTGCTTTATTTGGTTCTATCATAAAATTACACTCTCTTTTGATATTTGTAGAATCAAAATTATAAGCATCAGTAAACTCCATAATCACGATACGAAATACATTTTCATAGCCCATATTTTTCGGTGCAAGAAAATCAGGCCAACAACAAAAAAGTTGTTGTTTTACTTTGTCTTTAAGAACTATCGAGCTACTCAAAGCGGTATCGAGTGAAACCGTATCGATAACGGTTTTAATGAAATCTCTGTCTTGTTCAAAAGCAATGGTTCATTTTTGCTGAGTAATCATTTCACGAGGAATTTTCCCCGTTACTGGAAGAATATTTACTTTTCCGTCTTTTTTGGTTTTTGCTGCATATCCTACACAAATCTTGTGAGGATCGCACGGAAGCGGAATCATATCCGCATCAGTAAAATTATTGTTTGCATCAATAACTTTTTGACGAACCTCGGAAAGTGTAATACGAAAATCTCCATCAGCCTGCACACGACCAGCTTCCTGCACCGGTTGAAATACAATTCCACGAACACAATCTTGCTCTTGAGCAAACTGAATCAAATCCTCGATTTCGTCATCGTTTACTCATTTTTCGATGACACAGACAAGACTGGTTGAAATATTATATTTTTGAAGCATTGCAAGGGCTTTTTCACGGATTTTTCTCATGTCTTGGTTACGAATCGTTTTGAGGGCATCACTTTTGAGAGAATCAAACTGCAAATACACTTCAAATCCTCCTCCAAGTTTTTTCAATTCTTTTACAAAATTTTCATCTTGAGCAATTTTTATTCCATTCGTATTTATCATCAAATGACGAACCGGTCATTTTTTCAAATATTTCAAAATCTCCAAAATTTCTGGATGCAAAGTCGGTTCTCCTCCAGTCACTTGAATAATATCAGGTTTTGACTCAACTTTCAACAAAGTTTCGTGCATTTTCTCAATATCCTGCATCGAACGAGGATTTCCTGCACCAGGTTCAGACATATGATAACAAATATTACACTTCATATTACACTCATCAATCACATTAAAAAGTGCAAGACACGGGTGATTTTGGTGTTGTTCACACACTCCACAATCTCAAGGACAACCGTGTTTTACCGGAGTGAGAGCTTGTTCAGGAAGATCTGGTTGTTTCAAAAAATCGTTACAAGTTTTATAATACTCATAATCAGTCGAAGTTTTTGCCCACACTTCTCCACACTCGGTACAAAATTTTCTTAAAAAAACTTCATTGTCTTTCACGACAACTTGTGCTTCGAGAAGTTTTGAAACATTGTTACAATTGTGACAGAAACTCTGTGTTGATTCGAGAAATTTATCGTAGGTTTTGTTGTAGAAGGCCATAGGATTTAGAAATTAAAAATAAGATACATTTCAAAAGCAATTGCAATCATATATAAAATATACAGTATAAATATGAATCCTAAAATGAGAAGTTTTGTTTTTGTAGAAAATTTATTAACTTTTACGATAAAAAATACGCCTACTATAAAAAGTGTAATTCAAATAAGCAATATAGGAAGCATTTCTATTAATCAAAATTTAGGATCAGCAGATAATACGAAGCCTCCACAAACTGCCATACCTCATCCAACAAGGATAATAACTATTGAAAATAGGATAAATACTAATTTTAGGAGAGTAGTTCAAAGAGAAGCCTCTGACTTCCCCGTTACATTTTGATTATCCATAGATTTGAAAGAGTTAAAGTAAAGAAAGTAAAATTATAGTAGACAAAGTTACTATAAGGAGTGCAAATAAGACATAATACTTTGTTTTCTTTTCTGGGGTAGTAATTTTTAAGATTTCAAAGAATATTTTACTTCAAAATATCATCATAAGGATTCAGATACCCAAAGATGGAATAGCAATGAAAAAAGCCATTCAAGCAGTCATAACTAAAAAAGTTCATCCACACAATACCATACCGCCTCACAATACTGTCATACACAGTGCAAATACTATAAAGAATGCTTTCAAAAGGATATTTCAAAAAGAAGTTTTTGAACTTTCTGGTGCCTTTTTGTTTGCATTAATAAGAGAAATAATAGTTGCTATAAAAATCCCGATTCAAATAAATGCAAGAATTGTAAGATATGGTCATGACGAAACATCAAATAAAAGTGCTCATCCACATAGAGCTAAAAATCATCATACTAAGACGATTGTAATGCAAGTAAAGACTAGTAGTATTTTTCCGAAAGTACTTCAAAGAAATACATCATGTAAGATACCATGATTGGAATTCTCTGATTTTTTCGGGGGTTTATTATTTTCCATAAGATTTGAAAATTAAAAAATAATATTAAGAATATTTCCCCAGTTTGTAGATTGAGTAAACTATCATCCCGATTGAGACTACTTGAATCGAATTCATCCCCAGCCAAAAGTGGCTGTACGGCATCACAAAGCCGACGAGAAATCGATAGGAAAAGTAAATCAGCGTAAATACAAAAAATCCATTTTCGATAATCCAGTGTTTTTTATATTGTATGAAAAAGAGGAAAATTATCAAGATAAAAGCAAGAATCAAAATCTCATAGATTTGAGCGGGGTGACGGAAAATCCCATCGCCATAATCGTAGCCCCACGGTAGAGTCGTCGCGATACCGTGCGTATTGTCGCGGAGTCCTATCAAAAATGCCCCGATTCTCCCGACGAGAATCCCCACAACAAGACTTGGTACGAGTAGGACGCCACGATTAAATTTGATTTTGTAGATTTTTTTGAAAAGCTCGGAGGCGATGACTCCACCAGCAATTGCTCCCGCGACGGTTTTTGAGAGGATGATGCCTTTTTGGAGCTCGTCAAATCCGCGTAGAAGATACCAGTCAAGCGTCGAGACAAAAATCCCAAAAAACATCGCACCAGCCAACATCGAAAGATAATAAAAAAACTTCTCTTCCCTATTTCGAAATTTTATAGAAATCTCATTTTTTTGAAAAAAAAGTTTGTAAAAAATAAAACCCGTCAAAATACCTGATAGGTATCAGCACATATCGGCAATGATTTTTATTTGAAAATAGTCAGCATCCATAGGTTTGAAAAAAGATATTTTCATCTTAAAAAAGAATGGTATTTTGTCAAAATAATCATCTTGACAAAATATAAATAATTTATAAAATAATTAAAGAATTTATTTTTTAAATTTTATCACTATGAAAACGAATAATACAAGCGAAAGATCGCTTTATATTGGATTGCGTATGGCAGAGGAAAGAAAGCAAAACGAAAACACACAGAAAATTTCTAATCTTATCACAGAAAACGCTGAAAAAGTAGAAAATCTCACGGATGCCGAAAAATTTCAAATCTCTGTGGACAATGCTCAAAAACCAGAAAATGTCGAAAGCATCAAAAACTGGGTCGAAAAAGGAAGTAGAAAATATATATAATTTTTTGACTTTTTCGTAAAAACCGTATAATGGTCGCACTTTATTTTTTAAAAATTTATCAAATATGATGCAATATGTAAAACGATTTGGATTTTTCATTTTGACAAATATCGCTATAATGATCGTCCTCGGGTTGATTTTTTCAATTTTGAAAATATTTTTCCCAGGTCTTGATTCAAATAGTATGACAGGAATGTTTATTTCTTCGGCTATTATTGGTTTTGTGGGAGCGTTTATTTCTCTCTGGATGAGCCGATGGATGGCGAAAAAAAGCTACTCTATCGCACTTATCACTCCTGAAAATATCGCTACTTTGAGCGAAAAAGAACAACTCGTCTACAACACCGTCGAGCGAATCGCTCGTGAACATCACATCACTATGCCAGAAGTCGGTGTATACGAAGGAGAGGATCCTAATGCTTTTGCGACTGGGGCGACAAAAAATAGTTCACTTGTAGCGGTGTCGACTGGACTTCTTTCAAATATGGACAATGGTGAAATCGAAGGTGTTGTCGGACACGAAATGGCTCATATCCTAAACGGAGATATGGTGACTTTGACGCTTATTCAAGGTGTCGTCAATACTTTTGTACTTTTCTTTGCAAAACTCGCAGCTCGAGCAGTCGAAAGTTTTCTTGACGAAGATCTCGGATTTTTCGCTTATAATGCTGTATATATTTTATTCCAAATTATCTTTGGTTTCCTCGCATCTTTCATTGTGATGTACTTCTCTCGTACTCGAGAGTATCGGGCAGATCTCGGCGGAGCAAAATACACTTCAAAGTCAAAAATGATTTCTGGACTCAAAAAACTCCAAAGCCTCCAAGAACTCGCAAAACAACAAAAAGACTCAAAAATGACAGCGTTTATGATCAATGAGCCAGACAGTATGTTTTCGACTCATCCGTCACTTGATAATCGTATCAAAGCCCTCGAAGAAAACTATACACTTGCTTAAAAAAATTCTGAACTCACTTGAGAATTTCCTTAAACCTATTTTCCAAAAAGAAGATAGGTTTTTTTAAAAGATATTTTTTCAATATTTTTCACTTTTGTAAATCTAGAATTGTTTTTTTTTTTTTTTGTTTTTTCAGAAAAAAAGAGTATAATTCTTGTGCTTTATTTTTTAATTTCATTTCTATGAAAAAAATATTTTTGCTTTTAGCAATTTTCTTGCCACTTTCTTTTGCTTCTGCCTCTACTGCACCGACTGAAATCAACAACGATGCTGGTGTACAAGCACAAACACTTGCTGCAACTCCTACCGAAATGCCCAATGACTTTGTCAAAACTACTGGTCTCATCAAATCTATCGAAAAAGTAGGAAGCAGAAAAAGTAAAAAATTTATCGCAACTGTCGAGTATAGCGTAGAAGGTATGGATACACGACTTACTTCTACTACTCAACTTCTCTCTGTGCCATTTATTGGGACTTTCAATAAAGAAGGGGACGAAATAGAGATTCTCTATTCAAAATCAATTCCAGCACTTATCAAGACTCCACTCGGAGATCTCTTTGATAAATATGGGATGTATTTTCTTATCGCGATTGGTGTAATTGTCTCTCTCGGAGCTGTAACTAAAGCGGTTCGAAAGAAATAATTTCTTAATATATCTGATATTAAACACTCATTTTTTTCAAAATGAGTGTTTTTTTAAAAAAAGATTTGCAAAAAAAAAAAAAAAAAGCGCTATAATGAAAATACCTTTTATTTTTTAACTTTATTTTTTATGAAAAAGGTGTTTTTGAAAGGAGTACTTTCTTTTTTAGCTATTTTTATTAGTAGCTTTTCGGTTTTATCTCTTGCTTCTGCTTCTTCTTTTGAAGAAAATACAGAAACAGGCTCAGTCACTTCTCATGCAACTTGTATAGTTAATTGAGAAGAAGTTGACTGCGAAAAAATGGCAGAAGATGTCGGAAATGTTGTCGGAGCAGGATTGAAAGTCGTAGGAGTTGGACTTTTGGTTGGACTCGTGTCATTTATTTTTTGGATTATGATGCTGATTCACGCTTTTAGTAATCCTATTGCTGACAAAGGTGTTTGGATTTTAGTACTTTTTCTTGTGCCATTTGGCTTTTTGATTTACTATTTTGTCGTCAAAAGAAATTATGTCAGTGTGCCAGCGTCAACTATAAATCCACCACAACAATAAAAACCCATACATATAAAAATCTCTCACAATTTCTGTGAGAGATTTTTTTTAGATTTTCTACCCGAGTTTTTCTTTGAGGATTTTTGTGAAAAGTTTTGGATTTCCTTGTCCTTTTGAGGCTTTCATCGATTGTCCGACAAAATAGCCAAAGAGGTTTTCTTTTCCATTTTTGTATTCTTCTACTTGGCTTGCATTTGCGGCGATGACTTCATCGACGATTTTTTCAAGGGCTTCGGTGTCATTTTTTTGGCGAAGTCAGAGTGTGTCGACGATTTCGTCTGTTTTTCCACCTTTTTCGACGAGTGTTTCGATGACTTGTTTTGAATTGGTTGATGAGAGCTCATCAGCATTTACGAGTTCGATGACTCGTGCAATTTGCTCAGCATCGGTTTTCATAGTTTCGAGATTGGTTCCGTTTTCGCTGTGCTCAAAAATCGCAAAAAGCACGGTTGTGATGTATGAGCAAGATTTTTTATAGTCGCCAGTTTTTTCTACGAGAGCCTCATAGAGGTCGCTGATTGGTTTATTTTCTGAGAGGATTCGCGCGTCGTCAGATTGGAGTTTGTATTCTTTTAAATATTTTTCTCGACGGTCGACTGGGAGGTCGGCGATTTTTCGCTCGTCAATATACTCCTGAGTCAAGACAAGTGGTGGCAAGTCTGGCTCTGGGAAATATCGATAGTCCATTGCATCTTCTTTTGATCGAAGCGGCGTCGAAGTACCTGTTTCATCACTCCATCCACGTGTTTCTTGGTCGGGAGTTTTTCCTTCTTCTGCGAGTTCACATTGGCGGTTGTATTCGTAGTCGATAGCTCGTCCAATCGCTGAGAAAGAGTTGATATTTTTGTACTCTACACGAGTTCCATATTCTTTTTGTCCAAAAGGTCGGATTGAAATATTTACATCACATCGCAGTTGTCCTTTTTCCATGTCGGCATCACTGGCGTCACACCATCGCATGAGTTTTTGGATTTCTTCGAGGTAGGCGATGACATCTTCTTTTGATCGGAAGTCTGGCTCTGTGACGATTTCCATAAGTGGCGCACCGGCACGATTATAATCACAGAGGGTATTTCCGCTTGCATGGACGAGTTTTCCGGCGTCATTTTCGATGTGCATATGGTGGATGCGGAAAGTCTTAAACTCGTCACCAACCAAGGCTCGCACTTCCCCACCCATAGTGATCGGGTGATACATCTGCGTGATTTGGTAGCCCATCGGTAGATCCGGATAAAAATAACTTTTTCGGTCAAATTCACTGTGTGTTTGTACATTTGATCGAAGAGCATGACTGGCTCGCACTGCCTTGTCTACGACTCCAGCTGAGAGTGTCGGCAATTGCCCAGGAAATCCCATACATACAGGACACACATTGAGATTTGGTCGTGGTGCGAGTTCGAGCGCATTTTTACAACTACAAAACATTTTAGTGTTTGATTTGATACGCACATGAGTCTCGAGTCCCATGACGATTTCGTATTTTTCGTGAAAGTTTGACATAGATTTAGAAGTTTAAATGATTGCTTGATTGTATAGAAAATTTTGAAAAAATCAAGGTGGAATTTTTATTTTATCAATCCCCTCAACTCTCTCATCAACTTCTCCACCTCCTTCTGATTTTCCTCCAAATCTTTCAAAATCTCATCTGGTTTTCTAATAATTTCTTCGTGTTTATTATTTGGATTTTTTGCTGAGAGGTCAAAATCTTTTAGATCTTCAACTTTTACAATCCAAGAGTTTTCTCAGATTTCTCTTGTTTTTAGAGCTTCAGGAATATGCTTAATTTCATCATAAGTGAGAGGTTTATTTTTAGTAAGTTTTCTTCATAAATCCACTTCATAATACCAAATATCTTTGGTTGATCCCGTTCTCTCAAAGAAAATAATATTTGTTTTTACTCAGCTGTATGGTAAAAATACTCAAGCTGGAAGTGAAATAATTGAGTGAAGATTATTTTTTTCAAGCATCCATGATTTTATATCTTGAAAAGCTTTTCCTGTATTAAATAGTACTCATTCTGGAACTACAATTGCTGATTTTCCTTGGAGTTTTAAAAATTTCATAATATGCTCAAGAAATAGCATTTCTGTTGCATTTGTTTTGATTGGAAAATTTTGTTGAATAATTTCTTTTTCTTTCCCTCAAAATGGAGGATTTGCAAGGATGATATCAAATCTATCTTTCTCTTCAACTTGTCTAATATCGGTTGTTAAAGTATTTTGTTTTGCTATATTTGGATTAGAAATTCCATGCAAAATCATATTCATCACTCCCATAATGTAGGCAATGGGAGTTTTTTCATTTCCAAAAAATGTATGTTTCTTTAAAAAATCAAGCTGTTTGTCATTTTTATCTTGTTTGTTCAAATATTCAAAAGCTTCAATCAAAAATCCACAACTTCCACTTGCTGGGTCATAAATTGTTTGTCAGATTTGAGGTTCAAGAATCTCTACCATTATTTTTATAATACATCTTGGAGTATAAAATTCTCCTGAATTTCCTCCATCATTTCCCATTCCTTGTAATAAATCTTCATAGACTTTTGAAAGTTCAAACAGGTCTTCTTGTTTTTGAAAATTGAGAGAATCAATAATTTCTACGATTTCTTTGAGAGTATGTCCTGATTCGATTCTATTATCTATAAAATGAAAAATTTCTCAGATTTTAAATTTCATCGAATGGTAATCAGTCACATCACTCCTAAAACTTTGTAAATATGGAAAAAGTTCATTGTTTACAAAATCCTTGATATCATCTCCACTTGGAGTTTTAATCCAGTTTTTCCATCTATATTTTTCTGCAAGAGTATGCTCAAAATTTCTTCCATCGAGCAAAGCACTATCTACTTCTCTTTGTTCAAAATCATCGAGGAATTTTAAAAATAAAATCCAGCTGATTTGCTCAGTATAATGCATAGCTCCAGAGATTCCATCATCTCTTCTGAGGATATCGGTGATACGGTTGATTTGTTGTTTCATAGGAGGTAAAGGTTAAGGAATATTTTTTATGTATTGTGATTTGTAGGGTATGATTGCAATCGTAACCTACGGTTTCTCTTTTTCAATATTTTCAGGATTATCTTTATCAAGTTCCCATTTTAAGGGATTGTTTTCTATATATTCTCGTGTTTTTAAAAGTTGGTCTTCATTTCTAATAATCACATCATAAAAAGATTTTTGCCATCAAAATTGAAAATCTTCATATTTTTTTCGGATTTCACGGGTTATAGATGATTTGATTGAACGAATAATTGAAGAAAGATTATTTCATTGTAATCATATTGCACCTCTCTCATCAAAATAATATGTTCTCGTAGGGAACGATTGCAATCGTTCCCTACCATGATTTCAATCAACAAATCATTCCAATTGTTCCTTACCATTTCATTGCAATTGTTTTTCAACATCATAAAAACCATTATCAATCACCACAACCAAATGCAAATGATTAGGCATTATTACAAATATATCAATTTTTATTTCTTTTCGAATTTTTTCTGTTTGTAAAATTTCTTTTTCTGCAATTTTCCCATATTCATTCAAAATCATCTTTCCATCTCTAATTTCCCCAAAAAAACATTCTCTTGCTTTCGTGCAAATTGTCACAAAATAATATCAATTTTGAGAATAATCATAATTTTCTAATCTCATTTTTTTTCTATTTGGATGTGATAATTTTTGCATTTTTTTGTTTGATTTAAATATTTATACTTCTCTAAGAAATAATTTTTATATGTATTTCAATATTTATATGAAAGTTCTTTTCACATTTCTTGTTCCTTCTTTTCGAGTTATTAAGTATTTCTTAATAACTGATTTTTGTCTGTTTTAATCAGTAAAGTGTTGTTTCATAAAAATTTTTTAAGATAATAATTCTATAAATTCAGGAATGAAAACAAGTTTATTTCTTCAAATTTTTACGGAAGAAACTATTTTATTTTCTTCAAGTTTTTTAAAACTTCTTATGGCTGTAATGTTAGAAACTTCCATAATTTCTTCATATTTTTCAAGATAAACAAAAGGGAAAGTAAATAAAAGTTTTGTTATTTTTGCATAATCCATTCAAATTTTTTCTATTTTTTTCTCTGTTTCTTGCATTAAATCCTTTATTTTTATAATTTTTTTACTGGTATTTTTTGATTGAACTATCACTGCTTCAAGTAAATACAAAATAAAATCTGTATAATCTCCTGTTTTTGTTGTTTCATTCAGCAAAGTATAATATTTTTGTCTTGTTTTATTGATATATTCACTCAAAAATAAAATAGGAAAATCGAGTTTTTTTGCAAGAACCAAATATAACACATTCAAAATCCTTCCAGTTCTTCCATTTCCATCATAAAAAGGATGAATTGATTCAAATTGATAATGAATGACAGGCATTTTTATGAGAGCATCTATTTCATCCTCAAAATTGTTTATAAAAATTTCCAAATTTTTCAAAAGTTTTTCTATTTCTTGTTCTCAGCTTGGTGGAGTATACAGCACTTCTCACAAATTATTTGCAATCACTGTTCCTGGGATTTTTCTTATTCAAGGCTTATTTGGTTCAATATTATTTTGAATTTCTAAAAATGTATTAAATCAAATTCCTCTTTGTTTTTTTATTTTTTCAAAACCTTTTAAAATAGCATTATGATAATGCAAAACTTCTTTTTCTGGTCAGGTGATTTTTTCTTTTGGAAGAGCCTGAGACTGCAAAACTTTCAAAGTTGTAGTATTTATATTTTCAATAGCTGATGATTCTACTGATTCTTTTGTCAAAAGTGGAGAAATCAAAATTTCCAAATTTGGAATTAAATACAAAAGTCCATTAAGTTTTGAAATTTCTTCTGTTGCAATAATAGCTTTTTTTAATAGAGATTTTTGATCAAAATCAAAATTTCAAGGAAGCAAAGGAAGTTCATTATATGGAATATTTGAATCGAACATAGAATTTTAATTATGTAATATTTTATTAATATTATATAGATTTTTATGAAAAATCAAATTTATAACTATCATTTTTTGTTATTTTTGATAGTCATTAGATAAATATATATCATCAGTGATAGGTATTTTTTCTATAACTATCATTTTTAAAATCTTAATGTAGGGAACGATTGCAATCGTTCCCTACCATTCCCTACAATTTCACGAAATCCTCATTTTCAAAAGCCTCTTTCAGCAAACTTTGTTTTAATTCTTTTAAATTTTTGAGAGAATTTTCTATTTTTTCTTTGAGCATTTTATTTTTTTCAAAAATGCTATCCAAATAGGAAACGATTTATTTTTGGGTTTGGAGTGGTGGGAGAGGGATTTGAAGAGTTTCTAAATCTCATTTTGTAATGGAATTAAAAGTGCTTCATTTTCAAAGTTTTTGTATATTTGCTTCAAATTTTTTTAAAAAATATAATAAATAATCTTGATTTAATATATTTTTAGCTCTTATTGATGCTAATCATCTTCATATACAACATTTTTCATTTGCAATATTTGTTGGTCAAACTGGTGCTCTAACAGAAATTAAAATATCTCATTTTTCTGCAATTTTTTTAGGTTCACTACAATAAATTTCAGCAATAGGATAAATTTCTCAAAATTCTTTTTTTCATTGGAAAAATGGGAGTCATATTTTTTCAGTATTATATGTTTCAGATTTTGGAGATTGTCACATCGTAAGAGTTACAATATCTTTTAAATTTTTTATTTCCTCAAACTCACCTTTTCAAAAAACTTCTTCCAAAGCACTTTTTTCAAGTTCTTCGAGATTTTTTAAATTATTTTCTAAGTTTTTTATACTTTTGTCTATTTTTTCAAAAGATTGGTCAAGTTTTTGGGTGATGAGTTTTTGGGTTTTGAGTGGTGGGAGGGGTAAATTTATTTCTTTGAAAAATGAATAATGTCTTCTATATCATTGAGTTTCAGGCTTAAAATTTTCCAATAAATAATAAGCAAATCTTACATTAATATCTTCCTTAAAAGGTAGAACTTTTATTCCATCAGCACCTCAAATAAAAGGAAAATCTATATATTTTACAATATTTGTATGATCTCAATAAACTAAAACTGGTAATTTTCAATTATAAACTAAATTTTCTTGATCTGAATATCATCAAATTAAGTTTTTTCATTGATCAATAATGGGAAATTCTCATTTTTCTAAATATTCCTTTGTTTTAATTTTTCAAATTGAAAATCTTGTTTTATCTAAAATTTCTGAAAGTTTTTTTAGTGGGTAGGACATGTTTTTGGATTATTATTTAAAATGGTATATCTTCAATAGAAATTTCATTATCATTATTCACTTTTATTGGAATTGGATTTTCATTTATATCTTGATTTTCTTCTCATTCATCTTTTATAAACTCTAATATTTGTTCTATCTTTTCCGGAACTCAATACTCTTTATCTGATATAATCCAATTATAAGCATTTAAAATTTTATTTTTACTTGTAAAATAATCTGAATATCCGCAAGTTTTTATTTCTAATTCCAAATCATCTTCCATTTCTATTCATCTTCATTCAGAAATAGAATTTCAAAAATTATGATATTTATCATCTACTTCTCCATTTTTCTTTTCTTCATCTTTATCCCATACAGCTATATAATCAATTCAAGATAATCTACAAACTCCAATAAAATATAAAACTCCTGTTTTTCATCAGCACTCTATAATAGATACTCATAAAGAATTAACATCAATTCATCTTTCTTCACATAATTTATTTAAAATAATTTTTTCTGATGGTCATTCTACTAATACAACTCTTTTAGATAAAAATATTTCATTTCTTTCATAATTAAAATGTGTATAAATTTTCATCTCTTCTTCAATTGAAAAAGATGATATATTTTGCTTTTCTATTTCTTGTGTTCAATCCTTATCTTTTCTTAGCATAATTATATTATTTGGTTTTGAAGCATCAAGAAAAATAGGATTATGTGTGGTATAAAGAATTTGAGTATTTGATGAAAGTTTAACGAAAGTATTATATAATGCTCTTTGTGCATTTGGGTATAAAAATAATTCAGGCTCTTCTATTCCAAAAATTACTGTTCCAGCCATCAATTCTGCATAAGTCTGAAAAATTGCAAGTAATAATAAATTTTGCATTCAAGAACCTACATCTTGTGCATTAAAAATTTTTTCATTATTCCAGTCTTCTGATATATTGATTTGTAAAGTTTTATAAAACCAATTTATATCATAAATATCTAATTCTGGTGTAAATTTATTTGCTAATCATAAACTATTATTTTCACAATTTTTAATAAAAGTTTTTTTGAATTTTGCAAAATTAAGTCATCACTCAAAATCTTTTTCTAAAAATTCTTTTGGTTCTTCCATTTTTTCTTTGAATTCTTGCTTTAATTTTATTTCTCATTCTTTTCTATTTATTTCTCATGAAATTATATCTGTTCAATAATTATCACTATAATCTTCAAATATTCTTTGCATCATTTTTCAAAGCATAGTCCAATTTGAAACTCTCATTTGGTCTTCTAAATCTCTTATAGATGGTATATAAATAAAACTGCAAGATTTTTTAAAATCATCATTAAGATAATATCAATCCTTATTATACTGACTTCATGAAATCCCATCATTATATCACTCTTCCCATAGCCTACTATCACAAGTAAAAGAATTTCAATTACAACTCATTACTACAGAAGCACATTTTATGTTTTTTTCTTTTCAATAGTAAAAGTATTTTATAGGGGTATCAAAATATATCTCTATTTTTAATTCTTGTTCAGGATTATAAAATAATTCTTTTTTAACACTTCATTTTGTAGTCCACCTTTCTCATAATACTAAATCTATTGCTTTTAATACATTTGATTTTCAAACACTGTTTGGTCATAAAATAGCTGTAAGTTCTTGAAAATCTAATTCTAATTCCTGAATAGACTTAAAATTTTCTATTTTAACTTTTGTAATTTTCATAAATACATAAATATTATAAAACTAAACTTTCCTAAACCACCTCATAAATCCCCTTCTGCAATTCCAAATAAGCATTTTGCAATTCAGCAATTCCTCAAAATTCCTCTGCAATTTCCCTGACTTCTCATTTATTAAACAAGGCTATTTTACTCGAAAGATTATCTTTTCTAAAATCCAAAATTCCATTTTTTACATACAAACCAAGCAAAAATTCCAAAAATTCTTTTGCCTTCAAACTCTCATATTTTTCAATAATTCCAATCCCATAATCATACCTTTCTTGCCTGTATTTTATATCCAAATCAAAAGATAAATGAGCCAAAATATCAAAAATATCACTTCCCTCAGCATGAAACATTTTTTTCAAATCCTCAAACTGCTCCTCATCAAGTCCGATATGAGAAAAACTTTCAAGCAAATCTTGCCTTGTTTTCGGATCAGCCCAAAGCATTCTGAGTTGATGCTCATCTTTGTAAAAATCAGGAAGTTCTCCAATAATTTTTTTCAAAAAATCCTCACTATTCAGGTGCTTCCCAGAAACTGGATCAAGATACCTCGTTTCAATATCTATCACTTTCACCTCTCTATTTGGAGCCAATCTCACTTTCAATTTTTCTTTTGGTTCTGTGTCTTCTTTTTCTGGTACGGTACGATTGCAATCGTACCCTGCATTACCTTTTTTCTTTTCCTCATCCTCCACCACATTTTCTTCCTCAGGACCACCATCCCAAAGCTCATCTCGAAACTCATTGGTTGCTCAAACAAAATCGTATATTGTGAAAAAATCTTTTCACTCAAAAACTCTGGTTCCTCTTCACACAATCTGCTTGTATTCCACAATACTTCAAATATTTCTTACCAATACAATATTTCTCACATTTTTTGCATCCACTCCTGTGGTCAACATTTGAGAACTGGTTAAAATCACCGGAATATCATTGTCATTATCCTGAAATTTTTCTAAAAATGTAGTTCAAATGTCTCCCTCATCACTAGTCACTCTCACACAATAATCAGGATCTTTGATAGTTTTGTATTTATTGATACTGTCCCTCATCCTGAGTGCATGAGCTTGGTCCACACAAAAAATAATGGTTTTATCCATTGGATTTATTTGATTGATTATCGTACTTGCTATCAAATCAGACCTTTCTTCAATCACAATATTTCTCTCCATGTCTTTCGTAGAATACACATCTTTTTTTGCTTCTCCTTGCAAAATCTCATCTCCCGAATTTAAAACTAATTCATCGATATTGAGTTTAATTCTTTTTATCTTAAATGGAGTCAAAAAGCCATCATCAATTCAAGCTTTCAGAGAATATTCATACACAGGTTTTCAAAAATATTTATAGGTATCAACATTGTCATCTCTTTTTGGTGTAGCTGTCAATCAAACTTGTACAGCTGGAGAAAAATACTGCAAAATCTCAGCCCAATTTCCATCTTGCTTTGCTCATCATCTGTGACATTCATCAATCACTATCATATCAAAAAAATCTTTTGGATATCTTTTGAAATAATTTTCTTCTTTTGGTAGGGTACGATTGCAATCATACCCTACATTTTCATTACCATTCCCCATATTTTCATCATCATAATTTTCCCCTCAAACCAAAGCCTGATAAATTGCAAAAAATATATTTGCATTGGTAGGAACTCTCCCATTTCTCTTACGGATTTCTTTTCCATCAATTTTTATGATATCTTTCTCTAAAGGATTAAAAGTATTCATAGCCTGATTCACGAGCACATTTCTATCAGCCAAAAACAAAATCCTCGGTCTTCTTTTCCCGATTCCATCCAAAGACCAACGAGCCATAAACAGTTTATAAATCATCTGAAAAGCAATCACAGTTTTCCCTGTTCACGTAGCCAGAGTCAGCAAAATCCTATTTTGACCATCTCAAATAGCCTCCATTGTTTTGTTCACAGCTATTTCTTGATAATATCTTGGTTTAAATTGAGAAATAAAAAATGGTTCTTGGAATAAAGTTTCTTTCACTCTATTTTCTTCTTCAAAATTTTTTCTATACAACTCATCTGGAGTTGGAAAATGTTCAATTTTTTGTCATTTTCATTGTTTTAAATCAAATTCATAAATTTCTTTCCCATTTGAACTATACACAAAACGAATGTGCAAAATTTTCCCATATTCTTTCACTTGTTCTAGTCACTCAGTCACTTCTAAATCTCTTTTCTTTGCTTCTATAATTCCTAAATTAAATCCCTTATAAAACAAAATATAATCAGCAAATTTTCTTGCTCATCTTTTATTTCCTAGAACTTTTCTTCCATCTGTAAAATAATATTCTCTCTTAATATTTTCTGCTCACCAAAGAGATTTTTTGAGCTCTGGATCGATATAATTTGCACGAGTGTCGGATTCTGAGTAGGCCATGATTATTTCTCCTTTAAAAATACAACAATTCCGATTTGATTTTCAGGATTTTCAGATTTATCAATTCGATTGATTCGTGTATCAAAAATATCCGTATGCCCCGCCTGCAAAAATTTTGCAATTTCTCGATTTTGACTTCGGGGAATATAACCGATTTTTTTATCCTCAAAATAAACTGCAACCGCATTATGATCATATTGATTTTCAGGCTCAGCTTTGAGCTTGAGCTCTGTGCCGATTTCGAGTTTATGAAAGACAAAAACTCCTTTCCAGAAAGTAAATCCCGCAAGGTGGCAATGAAGAAAATGTGTATGTTCCATAATTTAAAAATTAAAATCCTAATTATTATATAAAAAATCCCTCTTTTGACAAGATTTATTTCTCTATTTTTAAGGAATACTTATGAATCTCATTCCAGATAGTTTCTACAAAATTCGTATCTAAGTCGAATTTTTTAGCAAGTTCTTTTTTTGTTCTTAAAACTTCTTCCCATCTATTTTTTTGTAGTATTTCCAGATTATTTTGCTTTTTGTATTCTCAAACTTTTAAAACCACTTCCCTTCTTTTTGCGAGAAGTGCTAAAATATTTTTATCGATTGTATCGATTTGACTTCTATATTTTTCTAAATCATTCATAAAATATTTTTTAAAAAAATTAAACCCCCAAATACCCATACTCAAGCCCCAAAAAATCCAAAAATTTCTCAACATTATCAAGATTTGTGACGATAGTGGCATTATTTTGGAGAGGATGAAATCCGACTTTTTGTCCTTTGATATCACGATCAAAAATGACTTTTATATTTTTGTCAGCATTATTTATAAGTGCGTACGGACTGACGTGTCCGGGCTCAAGTGCTATCAATTCGTGCATTAATTCTGGCGAGACAAATCAGAGTTTACTTTCGTCGAGATCTTTACGAAGCGAGTTGGTATCGAGTTTTTTCTCGTCGGTCGTCACCACCATATAAAATCGGTCTTTCTTTTTGTTTCGCAGGAGGAGACTTTTGACGCGAAGACCTGGAATACAGACATCACGCGACTCATCACAGGTAAAAGTCGGCTTATGATTGAAAACTTCATAAGGAATTTTGAGCTCGTCGAGGATGTCAAAGATTTTTTGTTTCATGTGTTGATTATATAAAAAATTCTCTCTTTTTCAAGAGGGAATTTTTAAAAAACTCTTAGTGTATATTGAAATATTATAAAATATAATAAGTAGAGTAAAATAGAATATTTAGAACTATATATAGAAATGCTCCATAAAAATTATAATTAATCTTGAAAAAAAAACATAATTAACTATACTGTAGTTAGTTAATTATTTTAAAATGACAAATTCAATTTCTTTAAATATTTTGAGAATTTCAATAAATTTTTGACTCCCATTTCAAGTGGTAAAATCTTGGTGGGAGCATTTGAATATGCAAAATTTAACAGAAGCGGAAGAATTTTTTGAAGAAAATAAAGATATAATTCAAGCGAAACCTTTTGTAAAATGGGTTTGATGAAAAAGACAACTTATAAAGCAATTTGAAAAGTTATTTCCAGAAGAATTTAACAATTATTTTGAACCTTTTTTATGAGGTTGAGCTGTGTTTTTTAATTTACAGAAAAAACAGAGTTTTTTGTCAGATATAAATGAAGAACTTATAAATTTATATCAAATTATTCAAACCAAACCACAAAAATTGATAGAATTTTTAGAAGAACAAAAAATTTCAAAAGAAAGATTTTTAGAAATTAGAGCTTGGGATAGGGAAGAAAAATGGACTAAAAAATATGATAAAATACAAAGAGCAGGAAGATTTATGTATCTTAATAGAACTTGTTTCAATGGACTTTATAGAGTAAACTCAAAGTGAGAATTTAATGTTCCTTTTTGAAAATATAAAAATCCTGATATAGTTCAAAAAGAAAATATTTTAAATGCTTCAAAATTATTAAATAAAACAAAAGCTGAAATAAAATTACAGAGTTTTGAAAAAGTTTTAGAAAAAGCTAAAAAATGAGATTTTGTTTATTTTGATCCACCTTATGATGTTTTGACTGAAAGTGCAAATTTTACAAGTTATGATAAAAGTTGATTTTGACAAGATATGCAAAAAAAATTAGCAGAAGTTTGTAGAAAATTAGATAAAAAAGGAGTAAAATTTATGCTTTCAAATCATAATACACCTTTTATTAGAGAGATTTATAAATGATTTACATTTGAAGTTGTGAAAGCTAGGAGAAATGTTAATAGTAAGGGGAGTTGAAGAGGTGAAGTTGAGGAAGTGGTGGTTTTTAATTATTAAAACTTGGAAATATGATTACAAGAATACAAGCAATAGAAAATCTTAAAAAATATATTTGAGATAATCTTTTGAAATGGGCAGAGTTTTATGGTATTACAGTTTTTAAAAATTGAAAACAAAATAAATGATGGAAATGACTTGTTTTAGAAAGATTAGCTGGATTAGAAAATGATAATAAAAAAGCTCCAAATTGACTTTGATTTGAATTAAAATCAGTTGCTTTTAAAAAAATGCAAAATTGAAATATTACTCCAAAGGAAACAATGGCTATTACTATGATAAATCCACAAGAATTATTAGATACATCTGATTTTTATAAAAGTCATTTATGGGAAAAATTAAAATCATTAGTTTTTTGTGCTAATTTATGGTTAGAAGAAAATCAAGAAGATTCTAAACTATTAGCAATTACTTCTTTTGATTTTTTAGAAAATTGAAATTTAATAAAAGAAATAGAAGAAGATTATAATTTTATAAGAAAAAAAATGATAGAAGATTGATTTGAAAATTTAACTTGAAAATATTGAAAGTGGATACAACCAAGAACTAAATGAGCTAAAAATTCTACTTCAAGAGCTTTTTATGCAAGAAAAGATTTAGTAAAAATAATTTTTAATAATATAAATGCCTAAAAAACAAAAACTTCCACCTACTGACTTTGAACTTGAATGTTCTTCTGTTTGGTCATTTCCAAGAAGATGAAATTGGTTGACACATAATAGTAAATGGAGAGGAAATTGGTCTCCGGAAGTGGTAAGAAATCTTATTTTAAGATATTCTGAAAAATGAGATTTTTTACTTGATCCTATGATTTGATGAGGAACAACAGCTATTGAAGCAAAAATTTTATGAAGAAATTTACTTTGTTATGATGTAAATTTAGAAGCTATAAAACTTACAAAAAGTTTGCTTGATTTTGAAATAGACTTGGAATGACAAGAAGAATTTTGAAGAATTGAAATTCAAGAACATAATGCAACAAAAACAAATAAGAATCTTAAAGATGAAAGTATAGATTTTATTTTGATGCATCCTCCTTATGCTGATATTATAAAATATTCTGACTGAATAAAGTGAGATTTATCACAAATTCATGATATTGATGAGTTTTGTGATGAGATGGAAAAAGTTGCAAAGGAAGGTCTTAGAGTTTTGAAACCTTGAAAATTTTGTGCAATTTTAATGGGAGATACAAGAAGAAATAAAATGTATCAACCACTTGCTTTTAAGGTTATGGAAAGATTTTTGAAAGTAGGTTTCACTCTCAAAGAAGATATTATTAAAGTTCAACATAATTGTAAAGCAACTTGATTTTGGGTAAAAAAATCAAAAGACCATAATTTCCTACTTATTATGCATGAACACTTGTTTATTTTTCAGAAAATTTAATTATAAAAAAATAATAAGATAATACTTAAACTATCAAACATTTACTGTTTAGGTATTTATAAAATTACTTAATTTCAAAACTTTTATAAACCGCAAAAATTTCCTCTTTTTCAAGAGGGAATTTTTTCAGTTATTTAAGAATGGTAGACCGAGTGGGAATCTCGACTCCCCGCCGCCGAACGGCTCTCTTCGCTTTCGAAATGCCATTCAAGGCATTTCTCATAAACCGATCAGATTCGATTCCCACTTTTAAAAAAAGATGTTAATGAACAGTATAAACTTGTTCATTAACATCTAATAAGAGTTAATTTTGGTAGACCGAGTGGGAATCGAACCCACGACCTTGAGCTTAAGAGGCTCCTGCTCTAACCGACTGAGCTACCGATCCAAAAAATATGAACCCTACTTTATAGATTTTTTTGAAAAAATCAAGTTATTTTCACAGGTTTTTATTTTTTATAGTAGGAATACCGATTTGCAACTCATTTGACGAGGAATTTTCTTGGGAGGAGTCGCACGATAAAGGCATGAAAAATTGCACTTGAAAATTTTGGAATGATGGTCATTTTTCAATTTTTAAGAGACTTTATAGCGACTTTTGCGACATTTTCTGGGCTATCATATTTTTCAGATTTTGTGATTTTTGCGCCAGCGCGCACGAGCCAGTTGGTATTAGTTTCGGCTGGACAGAGTGCAAGAAATCGGATTCCTTCTGCGCTGTATTCTCCGTAGAGTGCCTCAGTAAAAGAAAGTACAAAGGCTTTTGTGGCGGCATAAATATTAAAAAATGGAAGCGACTGAAAACCTGCCACAGAAGCGACATTTATGATGGATCCACTCTTTCTCGCGCGCATATCTCGTAAAAATAAATATGAAAGTTCGACCACACCTTTTACATTGAGATCTATCATATTTTCAAATTCCGCGTAGTCGCCACTAGCAAAGTCTATCATCCGTCCAAATCCAGCATTATTTACAAGGATATCGACCGTGATATTTTGATTTTTTATAGTTTCGTAGAGTTTTTTTCGCTCAGTAGAAACCGAGAGATCTGCCACAAAAAAACTGACTTTTCTGGCTCATAACTTTTCGAGTTCACCTTTGGCTTTTTTGAGATTTTTTTCGAATCGAGAAACGAGTAAAATATGTCCGACTCACTCTTGGATACACTCTTTTGTGAGTGCAAGCCCGATACCCATAGAGCCACCTGTGATGAGGATAGTCTTATCTGAAAAATCGTACATAAAAATTATTTTTTCAAAATATTTACAAAAGTCTCACTTGGAATTGAGACACGACCAAATTGTTTCATTTTTTTCTTTCCGGCTTTTTGTTTTTCGAGGAGTTTTCGTTTTCGAGAGATATCTCATCCATAGAGTTTTGCGGTGACATCTTTTCGGAGGGCGGAGATATTTTCACGCGCGATGATGTCATTTCCGACAGCGGCCTGTATGGCGATGGCAAACTGGGCTTTTGGGATGGATTCTTTGAGTTTTGCGCAAATTTTCCCGCCGATGTAGCGTCCGCGACTGCGGTGGACGAGCATAGAAAAAGCATCGACACTTTCACCTGCGACTCGGATGTCGAGTTTTACGATGTCGTCGATATTATAGCGGATTGGTTCGTAGTGAAGGCTGGCATATCCACTCGAGAGACTTTTGAGATCATCATAAAAATCTCCTACGAGTTCGCTCATCGGGATTTCGTAGTGGAGGATCACACGATCACTATCGAGATAGGTTTGATTTTTAAAAATTCCGCGTCGCTCCTGAGAGAGTTGCATGAGATTTCCGATATATTCATTTGGTGTGATCATCTCGACTTTTGCGATTGGCTCTTCGATATGGAGATAGCTTCATGGTTGCGGAAGTTCGGCTGGATTTGAGATAAAAATAAAAGTACAAGTCTTCCCGTCAAACTCGGTGAGTTCACTATGAAGTCGTGGGTATTCAGCGCATTTGTCGCCTGGAAGGAGAACTTTGTAGGTCACTTGTGGACTCGTGATGATGACATCCATATTGTGCTCGCGCCAGAGTCGCTCCTTGACGATATCGAGATGAAGAAGCCCAAGAAAACCAGCACGAAAACCATAGCCAAGTGCTGGCGAAACTTCTTTTTCTATCGTGAGTGAAGAATCGTTGAGTTGGAGTTTTTCGACGGCATCTTTCATTTTTGGGTATTCATCAGTATCGACTGGATAGATTCCGGCGAAAATATATGGCGTGATTTTTTTAAACCCAGCAATTGGATTTTTTTCTTCGGGATTTCCAGCGAAAATCGTATCACCGACTTGTGCATCATGGACGGATTTGAGTCCGGTCACAATATAGCCGATTTCTCCTTCGTAGAGGACTTTTGTGCTTTTGTATTTTGGCTGAAAACATCCGACTTCGAGGACTTCCATTTTGACGCCCGAGTGGATAAATTCGAATTTGTCACCTTGGTTGATCTGTCCAGAAAAGAGTTTTACATAGACGACGACACCTTTGTACATGTCATACTGCGAGTCAAAAATCATCGCTTTGACGGCTGAGCCATTTTCGGTGCTTTCGTGTGGGAGGATTTCTGATTGGATAGAGAGTTTGCGAGGATTGGGGATTCGCTCGATGACAGCATCGAGGACGGCCTCGACATTTTCTCCGGTTTTCGCTGATACAGAAATAATTTCGTCCTTTGTACAACCGAGGAGATTGATAAGTTCTTCGCTTACTCGCTCGACATCAGCGCTTGGGAGGTCGATTTTATTGAGAACTGGAATAATGGCAAGATCATTTTCGATAGCAAGATAGACATTTGAAAGTGTCTGAGCCTCGATACCTTGCGTCGCATCTACGACCAAAATCGCCCCCTCGACACTCGCCAAAGACCGCGAAACTTCGTACTGAAAATCTACATGTCAAGGAGTATCGATAAGGTTGAGTTCATTTTCTTTCCACTTCATTCGCACTGGTGCGAGTTTGATTGTGATACCGCGCTCCTGCTCGAGATCCATGGAGTCGAGTTTTTGACTGCTTGTTTCTCGAGCTTCCGTCACGCCCGTGATTTCCATAAATCTATCCGCCAATGTCGATTTCCCATGGTCGATATGCGCGATAATACAAAAATTTTTAATATTTTTTGGTGAAGTCATGTTTTTTATAAAAAAGATGGCAATATTATATGAAAAGCCTTTACAAAAGCAAATAAAAAAGTTTTTTGAAAAAAGTATTGACAAAAATTAAAAAATTTATATAGTCTATCTCGCAATCGATAATATAGTAAGCAACTCTACGAAGCCTCCCGCTTCAATAGTTAAAAAATCTATTTCATTACTCAGGATAAGAGTTTGCTTATTGTAATATCTTCGGGAAAAATATATTTCCCTTTTGCTCGAGCCTTTGTTTAGTACAAAGGCTCTTTTATTTTTTCAAAATTCAAAAAAGATTTGCTTTTATTCTGTCTTTAACCATTAGATATATAGCCTATTAAGGAGGTATTGAGATTTTCTCCTCCTATTTCATAATAAGAGGAGTTTTTATTTTATTTTAAACACAAATTCTAAAACGAACTGCAAAATCCTAAGTAATATTAAAAAAGA
>JAGYHI010000023.1 GCA_018457335.1 Candidatus Altimarinota bacterium
ACCGCCATAAAAAAAGTCGAGAGTACCTGAAAAATATTAATTCCTATAAAATAGAGTGAAAAAATCTTTAAAATATTTCCTGATTTTGGATCTTCAAAATAATTTTGTGCCAAAAAATCGGCTCAGAAAAAGAAGAATCCAGCCAAAACTAACCCTGTCGCCATCTGCGTTAAAAATGCATAAAAAATAATAGTTTTTACTTTATCATAGCGTTTTTCTTTGGTAAATTTCGGCAAAAAATATTTAATACTCTCACTCATCCCAAAATCATTGAAAGCCGAAACGAGCGTGATAAAACTAATCACTGCATAAAGGACTCCCATATCAGAAACTGACAAATTGTCAGAGATAATAATCTTGATGATGTAACCAATCGGCGCAATAATAAATGAAAAAAGGTAGAGCCAAAAACCTTTTTTTAAGAATTTTTCGGAAAGTGTTTTATGTTGATCGATCATATTTTAGTAAAATCTAAAAATGGCGACTTTTTCAAGGAAAGTCGCCGTATTTTATTATACAAATTATCGTGCAGTAGCGCCAGTTTGAGTGGTACCAGTCTCAGTAGCACCAGTAGCGCTGGTTGCCTCATTAAAATATGCCCAAGCATCTTTTTTCTCACCTCCAACAGTACAGTAGGCAATGTCCATTTTAAAATTTCCTTCTCCTTTTGTTTCAAATGAAACGGTTCCACCATTTTTTGTACAAAATTTTGTGGCTGGTGTTTCTTTTTGAGAAGTCGCGTATGATGGAGTGTCTTTTTGGGTAGTAGCTGTAGATCCTGTCGACACAGACTCAACCGGAGTGTTAACCGGAGTACCACAAGAAGCAAGTGACAAAAGTGCAACTGCTGAGAGTGCAAAAATAGATTTTTTCATAATAAAAATTTTACTTATAAAGTAAATCCAGTATACTCATATCATTATGAAAGTCAACAAAAAATATACAACTCGTGATGGAAAAATCATCACTCTCAAAAATACAGAAATCCTAGACAATATTTCTGATTTTTTACACGCAAATTGTAACATCAAAAATGATAAGAAATTTTTTAAGCCAACACTCGCGGACCTCGTCTCTCCCCTGCTCTTGCCGGATATATTCCCTTGCACCGAGCGGATTTTAGAAGCAAAAAAGAAAAATGAACGCGTTGTGATTTTTGGGGATTATGATGTGGACGGCGTATCAAGTACTGCTCTGCTCGTGCGATTTTTAACAAAAGAACTCAGACTCCAAGTCTCGTATCGCTTGCCACACCGCGAGCATGATGGTTATGGGCTTAAAAGTTATTTTTTTGATGATTTGAAAGAAAAAAATGTCGCGCTCGTGATCACAGTCGATTGTGGAACAAAAGATATCGAGCCAATCAAATACGCAAAATCTCTCGGAATCGATGTCATCGTGACGGATCACCACGCCGTGCCAGAAATTATTCCAAAGGAAGTCATCGGCATTGTCAATCCAAAGCGTACCGACATCGAAAATCCCTACCCTTTTCCACTCTTGGCTGGAGCTGGCGTGGCTTTTAAATTTGCTCACGCAATCCTTCTGAGGATGTACGCAAAAAATATAAAAAATCCAAGCACAGAAGAAGCCAAAAAAATAGAAAAAATCCTCATAAAATATGTCGATTTTGCATCGCTTGGGACTGTCGCAGACTGTATGCCACTCACCGAAGAAAATAGAATCATCACCAAACTTGGTCTCACTCAAATGCAAAAAAGCCAGTCGGCGGGCCTCAAAAAATTTCTCGAAAATCACGATGATATCGACGGAAATGCAGACATCATTGGCTTCCAAATCGGACCAAGAATCAATGCGAGCGGTCGTATGGATACACCTTTGACCGCGCTCCGCT
This sequence comes from Candidatus Altimarinota bacterium, assembly GCA_018457335.1. The sequence goes on from JAGYHI010000023.1 coordinate 1,856, forward strand.
GGCTCCTGGCAAGCGAAAAAACCTGTGATAGTTTTTTTGAAGAAATCGAAAACCTCAATACACTCCGTAAAGAAACCGTAAAATCATACAGCGAAAATGCCCTCGAAAAAGCCAATCCAAATGACGGAATTTTGTTTTTTGTCGATGATAATATCGGGCACGGACTCATCGGACTCGTCGCTGGACGACTGACCGAGACTTATAATCGCCCATCCATCGTCCTTGCCTCACAAATCGAAGAAAATGAAAAAGGCGAAAAACAGAAAATTCTTGTCGCCAGTTGTCGCTCACCAGAGTGGTGTTCGATGATAGATTTACTCGATGAAAGTTCCGATTTTCTCCTGAGATACGGCGGACACAAGCAAGCAGCAGGATTTAGTATTTCTGCAGAAAATTTTGAAAAATTTAAGACGCATATCCAAGAGAAATTTGCAGAAAAACACGACATAAAAAATCTCCCAAAACCAGAAATTCTCATCTCCGGAGTCCTTTCGCCAGAAAGTCTGACTTTAGAAAATTATTATGCAATTCAAAAATTTCGTCCTTTTGGTATCGGAAATCCTGCACCGATTTGGTTTTTGCCAAGTGTAACGATTCGCGACCACAAGTGGCTCGGCCAAGACAAAAATCATCTGACTTTTTCCATTCAAGAAAATCCAAGAATCAAATTCTTGATGTGGAATGCTGAAAAATATAAAGATTTAATCAAAAATGAACACCAATTTCATCTCGTCATTACCCTTGATAAAAATGTCTGGAATGGAAATGAGAGTGTGCAAGTGATGGTGCAGGAAATAGTGGAAGTTTAATTTATCTTAAAACATCTTTACTTAAAGTATATATAATATAGAATTTGAAAATTATAAAACTTGGAAAAACAAAAGGAAAAAGACAAAAAAATCTCCCCACAAATTGATGAGGAGATTTTGAAAATGAATACTTCTAAAAAAGATGAAACCCTATCTACTTCTCACATTTATCTCCAGAAGAGCATACAAATTTTCCTTCTATCGTTTTATGCTGTTGTTTTTTGAAGAGTTCTTCGACCGTCAAAAACTCATATCCACGCAGTCGTAACTCATCAATTAAACGCGGAATCGTCCGTACAGACGAAGCATGAATATCGTGATAAAGAATAATTGATCCGTTTTTTACATGCGGTAGCGTGGCTTGGAGGTTTTTTTGGACATTTCGGTGTTGCCAGTCGCGAGAATCCACTGACCACATCAAAATCGGCTTCCCGATAATATCTTGGATTTTAAAATTAAAAGCACCATAAGGCGGTCGCACAAATTTTGTCGGCTTCCCAATAATTTCCTTCACGACTCTATCCGTCTCTTCGATTTCTTTACGGACTCACTGAGTTGAGAGATTCATAAGATTATGATGCCCCCAAGTGTGACTTTCGATTTCGTGTCATTTTTCGTGAATTTTTCGGATAATGCTCGGAAATTTTTCAGCATTTTTCCCAAGAACAAAAAAAGTCGCTTTCACTCATTTTTGCTCTAAAATATCCAGCAAAATCGGAGTGGTTTTGTCTTTTGGTCCATCATCAAAAGTGAGTGCTACATATTTTTTTTGACGTTTTTCTTGCGAAGAAGGCGTATTAATATTTTTAGAATTTTTTAAATAATCTTTCGCCTTTTTTGGGTCATTTGAAAAAAACCCTTTCATCACTTCGTATGGTATTCGCACCATAATATTTCCTTGATTTTTCGGTGCGATATTTCCTGCCTCAAAAAATAAAATAATATCTTTCTTATCAAAAGCAAAAATCGGATAAGTCATAAAGTTTTCGACACCATCAAGCAAAAGTGTCTCTGGAAGTAAAACAGAAACCTGCGATTCTAAATATGGCCAAACTGCCTTGAAAAAGGTATTTTTATCAGCACTTGAAAAGAGTACTAAATCCTGTGGAGCAATATAAGTACCATTGTCTTTGAGTAAAAACATTTTCATTTTTTGATATGGCAAAACCGTATCTCGATGATATGTGAGCGAGTAAATAATTGAATGTACGCCACTTCCTGTATATCCTGTAAAATGTGCATTAAATTCTGGATATTTCCAAATATTTCCTTCTTTTTTTGCTAAAAAATTGTCTTGCACCTGTCACAACTGCGCATTAAGAAAATTTTTAATTGGCGTATTGATAGCATTTGCAAAAACTGGGTATTCAAGATGATACATCAATCGATACGCTGACGCTTTATCAAAAGCAAAACTCGACAAAGTTTTTATTTCTTTTATTTGGAGTGCTCCGGTAAAGTTTTTATCTTCAAATTTTGAGAAATTTTCTTGATTTTCGATAAATTGGAGTGAAGAGGCTGTAAAACTCGCAGAAACCACAGGCGACTGAGAAAATGAAGTATACAAAGTAAACATCCCAAAAAAACTCGCAAAAAGCACTGTAAAAATTGTCAAAGTAATAATTCGTTTTTTCATAAAAATGATAAAAATAGTCTTATTTTGAGTATATTAAAAAACCAATAAAAATCAAGAGAATATTTGTTTGCAAATTTTTTAAAAATGAATATACTTTTTTTATCTTTTATTTTCAAAATATGGACTTTTCACAATGGATAGATAATTTCCAAAATATCCGAGTAGAGAATGGAAATGGTATTCTTATGCTCGCTATTGCTATTATTCTTGGACTTGTTTTTCTTTATATTATCTTTGCTGCAGTTCGCACTTTTCTAGCGTGGCTCTATCGTATAGATACCGTCATCCATACACAGCACGACACAAATAGTATCCTCTTAGAAATTTTAGATACGCTCGAAAACATCAATATGCAACTCCAAAAAAATACAAAATCCATAAAAAAAATGGAGAAAAAAATTAGTTCTTCGCAAAATGATACTCAATCAACCTTATTAGAAACCGCTTCAAAATCAGAAAAAATCGAAGAAAAAAATTCAGAAGAAAAATAATCAAAAAAAGTTTTGACAAGAACGAAACTTTTTATACAATGTATGAGCTTTCAGATTTCCAAATCTTTTGAAACAAGTCTCATATGCGGGTGTAGCTCAATGGCTAGAGCCTCTGCCTTCCAAGCAGACTGTTGTGGGTTCGAGTCCCATCACCCGCTCCACTTTTAGAAACTTGTACTAAAGACTGGAAATCTTGTTTGCTATACGGGCGTATAGCTCAGCTGGTTAGAGCGCAACACTGATAATGTTGAGGTCGGTGGTTCAAGTCCACCTATGCCCACCATCTTATATATTCGGTCGATTACCGGAGACTGGCGCAATTGGCTAGCGCACACGCTTTGGGAGCGTGGGGTTGCGAGTTCGAGTCTCGCGTCTCCGACCATTTGTATTTTTAAGAAAAACTCCTTGATCTTCACTAGATCGCTTAAATTATTTGGCGCTATCGTCTAGTGGTTAGGACAACAGGTTTTCATCCTGTAAACCGGAGTTCGATTCTCCGTAGCGCTACCAAGAGTTTTTTGAAAAACATCTAAGAGCTTGCTTTTTCTTATAGTAAGCTCTTTTTTGTGGTTTATAAAGAGTTCGATATTGCATTTTTTATTTTTTATATAAAATTTAAAAAAAGAGTTAAATACATTAACTCTTTTATTTGAAGACATTTTGGAAGTCTTCTTGTTGCTCTTGATGACTCGCATCAAGAATCTTAAGTGTAGAAGTGGATACATATATTCCAACACCGAAGTAAAAAAGATATATACCAAAACAAACTGATATAATCATGAGTGCAATCATAACTTTTTTCATGCTTTTCACCTTTGTATTTGTTTTTGTATGGTTATTTTACATAAAAAAATAAATATGTCAAATGATTTATGGGGAATAACTTGACAATATATATTTATTTTTTAATATACAGTCTCCTAATTTATTAGGTAAGGGATTATTACTTATAATCATAATATTTTAATTCCCTTATATCAATAAATTAGTATAAGGGATTTGAAGAGGAGAACAAACAATGATTGAAATTTATATGGCAATTACAAGTATGTTGATATTATCCATACTTTTCTGGTATAAAAGAGACATAGTCATGCTTTATGTATATAATACGAAAGACACACAAAAAGAGGTTGCTCTCATATGGGCGATATTCACCACAGAACTATGGTTACTGTCCTTATTTATAATTAAACATTTTATGAATATGGAAATTTTAGAAACCTCTTTTAATGTATTAGTATTATTTATATTTGGCTGTATCCAGTTTATATTTTTCTACTATGGTTTTATATCTTTGTATCTTTTGAAGAAAAGGCAGTAAAAAATCTCTACTTTTCTGGTGCTTTTCTTGCTTAACAGCAAATGAAAAGCACTTTTTTTAATTTTTTTTCTCGTATTTCATACCTGCTTTTTCTATTTGCAAGGTAGAATTATGAATATTATCTTTTTCTAAAAGCGTGTTTATTTGTGTAAATAGTATATTTTCATCTTGATTTTCTTGCATTTCAATATGGAGTGAACAAATATTTTCCGATCCATCTAGGCTCCAGATATGAAAATTATGAATTCCTGCAACCCCTTCTAATTGTAAGATTTTTTCACGAATTTCAACTAAATCAACACCATCTGGCACGGATTGCAATAATATTTTCATCACAGCAATAATATTTTTCGCAGCATTATAAAAAATATAACAGGCAATCAAAATCGCAAGCACACCATCAATCCAAAACCACTGAGTAAAATAAATTACCCCTGCTCAAAATAGCACTGCTACCCAACCAAGTACATCTTCCAGCAAATGGAGCATTATCGAATTATGATTAAAATTTGTCTCGTCTTTTGTGTGATTATGTAAATCTTCATGATGATGCGATTCTCCATTATTTTTCATTTTCCAAAAAGCAAAACCATTGATTACAATACCTAAAACTGCAAGCCCGAGCATACCAAGAGAGTGAACTTTTTGTGGTTCTAAAAAAGATAAAATCGCATGATATACCATAAAAATGCTCCCAAAAATCAAAAACGAAGACATCAAAAGACCAGAAAGCATTGAAAATCTTTTATAGCCAAAAGAAAACTTTTCGTCTTGATTTTTATGAGAAATTTTTTCTAAAAACACTGCAATTCAAATTGCAACAGCATCAGTAAAATCGTGAATCGCGTCCATCATAATCGCTGTCGAATTTGTCAAAATCCCTCCCACAAATTCGAGAATCGAGAAGCTCAAATTCAAGAAAAAAGCAAGTGTCATTGGTTTGATTTTTTGTTTTTTCATAATTTTTTTATAAAAGTTTGCTAATTATATAGAAAATAAATCCGTTTTCAAATAAAAAAATAAAAAAATATTGACTTTAGAATAAATTTACATAAGGTACTATGACCAAAATAAAGAGAATCTGTCTTTTTAATAATTTTAAATAAAAAATGACAGATTATACTATTTTGTGTGGTTTGTCATTGTATTGGTAATAGAAATATTTTTTAGGAGGAAATTTTTGTGAACAAAGAAATAAAATACTTAACTATAGGCTTGTCAAATGAGGGTAATTATGAGATTGCGAAAGTGTACGAAAATACCTATGCTATATCTTTTTTTTCAAATAGCATAGAGGCTATAAAACATTTGGAAAAAATACAAAAACAACATGCAGGGCAAAGGATTTTTAAATTCTTCAAAAGAAAGCCGCTTAAAATTTATCTCAAGATAGAGAGTATTGCTATGCTTCATGATTTAGATGCAGCAATACGAAAGATTAACAGTTCTATCATCTTTGAATACTGACAAACCATATACAAAAATCCCAACTCAAAAGTTTGGGATTTTTTCTTGACTTTTTTTAATATTTTTGTATTGTATGAGTACAAAATAAAGAGAATCTGTCTTTTTATGATTTTTAGGTAAAAATGGCAGATTACACTTATTTTGTGTGGTTTGTTATTTTTAATATTTTAATTTTTTAAAAAAATATGAGGTAAAAAAATGAAAAAGGTAAAATGCTATAAAAATAATTTTAATGCGCTCGTTTTCATGGAGGGTAAAAAAATCTTGTCTCAGAAAGAGAGTACAGATTTTATGATAAAAGTAAAATCATCTGAAAAACAAAATCTCAAAATCAGTTTTCCACAAAATGTACTTGTAATCAAAAAATCAGGAAAACCAAAAATGTACCTTTTCCCACTCAGTGATACTGAAGTATTCAAGAAATTTAATGGTTTAAATTTTTGAAAATTGAGAGAAAAAGATGAAGATAAAATTATATAAAGTTAAAATAGGGAAGAAATATTACTTTCAAGTTGATATAGGTTTCAATGTAAAAAGAAATATAGCAACTCTAGATCAAACATTAGTATACATAAAAGGTATAGTTAAAGATGAAAGAAAGGTAAAACTTCACTTCCCAGCAAAAACAAAAGTACTTCTCCATGATACAGAAGAAATACATAAGAAGATAGTGCAAATTCCACTTTCTCAAAAAGAGATAAGAGAATTCCTATCATTTTTCCCAGAAAAATAACAAACTATTAAAAAATCACCAATTCAAATTGGTGATTTTTCTTTTTTTAAACGATTATTTCCCTAAATACCCTCCTGCAAATTTATTCATCAACTTCACAAATTCTCCGATATTTTCGAGTTCTCCCCCTTCGAGCAAGATAGCCTGATTGTAGGCATACCGTATAGCATCTTGGAGTTTTTCAGATTTTACATCACCTTCAAATTCTCATTTCATGAGTTCGACGAGTTTGTTTTTTGGATTGAGTTCAAGGATTCTTTTTTGCGGTGGCACGGCTTGCCCCATGGCTTTCATCATTTTTTCGAGTTGTGGATCGATTCCATTTTTTGGAGTCTTGAGTGCACCGAGAGCCTCTCAGAGATTTTCGTTGAGCACGACGGCTTCGATTTTTTCTTCTCCAAGCGTATTTTTGATAAAATCTGTGAGTGATTTATACTCTTTTTTCGTTTCTTCTGTTTTTTTCTTTTCTTCTTCGCTTTTTTCCTCGAGTTCTATGTCGTCACTCGTGATAGAGACGAGTTTCGCTCCTTTATACTCTGTGAAATCCTGCACGATGAAACTATCAATCGGATCAGTCAAAAGCAGTACATCAATATTTTTCTCGACAAACTGCGCCATAAATGGATTAACTTTGGCTTCATTTTCGGATTTTGCGATGATATAGTAAATAGTTTTTTGGGTCGTGCTCTCCCCTTCTTTTTCTCCTGATATTGATTTTTCAGGCGCTTTTTCGAGGTATTCATCAAGTGAGATTTTTTTATTTTGAAGATTTGAGGCAAAAAGCGAAGCAGCAGCAATATCTTCTCGTAATTCTCTTTCGTAGTGGAGCCCTTCTTTGAAGACTTTTCCGTAATGCTCCCAAAATTTTTCGTATTCGCTTCGATTATTTTGGAGGGTTTTTGCAAATTCCGCGATGAGTTTTTTCGTCAAAGATTTTTTAATTTTCTCTGTCGTCGCATTTGATTGAAGCATTTCTCGGCTGATATTGAGCGGCAGGTCATTCGTCTCAATCACACCTGAGATAAATCTGAGCCAAACTGGCAAAATCTCCTTCGCATGCTCTAAAATCAAGACATTTTGAATATAGAGTTTTGGACCGTATTCGAGGTTTGGGTCGCCGATATTTTGGTACATATTGACCGCTTGCGGCGAAAAAAGGATGGACTTATAACTGACGACCCCCTCGATGCTCGTGTGCAGAGAAAAAAGTGGCTCTTGAAAATCCATACTCACACTCTGATAGAGCGCTTTGTATTCTTCTTTTTTGATTTGCGACTTTTGTTTTTTCCAAAGCGGTTTTGTCTCATTGATTTGCTCGTACGGCATTTGCTTGATTTCCTTGAGTCGCTCTTCTTCGCTTCGTGAGTCATACTCTCGCATCATGATCGGCGTCGAGATGTAGTTTGAGTATTTTTTAATAAGTTCTTTCAGTTTCCAATCTTCAAGAAATTCTTTGTTTTCTTCATTTATAAAAAGTGTAATCTGTGTCCCGCGAGACGATTTTTGTGCGTCTGAGATTTCATAGCCATTTTTTCCATCAGAAGACCATTTGAAGGCTTTTTCTTCACCGGCTTTTTTTGTCTCAACCTCGACTCTGTCAGCAACCATAAATGCCGAATAAAATCCGACTCAAAACTGCCCGATCAAATTGTGATCTTCATTTTCTTTGGCTTTTTTGAGTTTTTCAAGAAATTCTTTCGTCCCCGATTTTGCAATCGTACCAAGGTTTTTTTGAAGGTCGCTTTCATTCATTCCGATTCCATTATCTCGGATTGTGATGGTTTTTTTCTTTGGATCTGCATCGACAAAAATCTCAAATTTTGTATCATCTCCGAGCAAATCTGCATCTGTCAGACTCTCGATTCTCGCCTTGTCGATCGCATCGGCAGAGTTCGAGATAAGTTCTCGCAAAAATATTTCTTTATTTGAGTAAATAGAATGTGTGAGAAGCTCAAGAACTCTTCAGGTTTCGGCTTCGAAATTGTGTTGTGTCATAAAAAGAAAATAGTTAAGAATAATAAATTTTGGATTTTTAAAAAATAGCACTTAAATTATTTAAGTGCTAAAATTATATTTATTTTTGGTTTTTTTGCAAATATTTTTTATCTTTTCACAAGATAATTTCTTTCATTTTCTCATTGATTTGTATGTTTTATTGCCTCATACTTCTCAATATAATTCACCATTTCGTAGATTTCATTATGAGAATATTTTTTTCCTCAAATCACCACTTGTCGTGAACTTCAATGATAGTTTTTTGAAAACCAATTTCTTTTTTCAACATTATATGCTTTATCAAATTCTATCTTTGCATGCGATTTTGGATCGATTTTCCTTGCAAGCCATTTTACAAATGAAGGATAAGAAATTTTTTTTCGTCATTTTTCTTTTTGATAGGTTCGCATTAAAGACTTTAAATTTTTCGCCCCACCATTATACGCCATAGTAATCAATTTTTTATCATAATTTCATTTGATATCCGGGTGCGAATCGAGCATTTGCGGCAGTCTTTTTTTATAATAAAAATACGACAATACGGCATTTCATCTTTTATTGAGCCTCTGATATTTTCGTGATTTTGGGATAAATGTATGGAGATCTTCTTCGGTCATAGCGCTCAACTGTCCATATCCGACATAAGTTCCTTTTTGTTCCCATTTGAGCTGACTTTCGACGATAAGTAGTGGCATCATTTCAAAAATTTCTTTATCAGAAATATTTGCCCCTGATTTTTTATAAAAATCATAAATATCCTGTACTTTTTTAGCAGGAATATCTTTTGAAGCAAAAAATTCGACAAAATTTGATTTCGTAGGTTTATTAAGTTTATTCTTTGGTTTCGATTTTGGATTTATCATTCGCATTTTCTTTGTCTTAGATTCTGGACTTTTCGCTGCATCTATATCGCTTTGATTTATATTATTTCTTTTTGCTTTTGCTTGATTTTTGATTTTTACTGGTTTTTGAGGAGTTTCTTTTATAGTATCATAATTAGTAGAAGCTGGCATTTGCTTTTTCGGTTTCACTTGCACTATTTTATCATTGGGAGTAGGAAAATTTGGCTTTGTACCTGATGTAAATTGTACATCTTCTTGTACGAGATCAGGCTGTGATGAGATTTTTGAGTTTGGATTTTCTTTGACATTTTCTCAATCATACAAAAATTTCCCAGCCAAAATACCAGCCACCAAACCTGCAGTCAATTTTGCATATCGCAAACTTTCTCCCGTTTTTTCTATTTCTATTGCATTTTGTATGCGTTTTCCAGTTTCGATTCTGGATTGTGGATCAAAGTCAAAATGATTAAGTTGTTGTTTTTGAGACATAAAATGTATAAAAAAGTATATAAACTATACTATCATTTTATCAAATTTTTGTCAAAAGTTTTTAGTTTAATTTTAAGGAATTACAAAGAAATCTCTTCGATTCTAAAAAATTCTAATTGCATTTAATAATTTAGAATTTTTTGCATCCATAAGGCATTTTGAAATTTTCCTTGGAACTTAAGATGGAACTGTTCTTCTCAAAATATAGTAAACCCGCAACTGGTATACAACTTGATAGCAGAAATATTTTTCTCTGCAACAGCAAGAACAATATTAAGTAGTTTCTTAGGATGCTTTTTTTCTAAATTTAGAAATAACATATTAAGAAAAATTTTTCCAAGCCCTTGTCATCTAAATTCAGAAATTATAAAGAAAGGTCATAAAGTATATCGGAAATTAATTCGAGAAAATTGAGTAGGTGCGAAAATCCGAAGATATCCTACAATTTCTTCATTTTTATAAAATATAAAATAACCTTTTGGTAAATCTTTTAAGAAGTTTATGTTTACTTCATTAATATTTTGTATCATGTTCCCATTTTTCATATCTTCTTTTCTCATAATATGTTCTAATTTTTGAATCAGCATAAAGTCTTCTTTCTTGGAGACTTCTTGAATTTTATACATATTTACTATAAATATTACAATAAAAATAAAGACTGAAAGCTTTAAAGCTTTCAGTCAAGATCACTAAGGAACTTTAAAGTGACTTTATGCCGCCTCAAGGACCGGATACCCATAACAACCGCATTCCGCGACTGTAGTTTCTCCCCAATACTTTCCTAAAGGACTTCCAAAATGTTGCAAATACAATTGTCTTGTATTTTCTTGATAATCCTTCGTAAGTGCAGATTCACCTGCAGCAGAAAGCGCTGGATAATGATGAATAAAGTAGCCACAAACTTCTTGGGAGAAGCGAGCATAGCTTTCTGAATTTAGAACATGTGCATGCCATATTGGATCTAATGTATCCGAAATAGGCAAATTCAAATTCTGAAATTCTTTATAAGTTGTGGAAAGAGCAATGAAACGAGCATACTCTTCACACATTTCCGCAATTTCTTTATCTTTCAATCCGGAGCGGAATTTTAGATATGCAACCACTTCAGAATAATCAAATTCTTTCGCTTTTGCATAGCGAGATTGAACGATTTGTTCCAATTTTTCTTTACCTGGAACAGTAGGCAAGTCTGTTTTACCAAACATAATTACACCTCTTTATGTGTATTCAGTACGAAATTGTACTTCTTATAGTCTACTTATATATATATATAAGTCAAATGTTTTTTTATAAAAAAAGAAATCTAATCAAAAAATTACAAGTAATTTTTTCGTAAATATTCCACTTCCCCACTCTCTGTAAATCGGAAAATATCTGACGGTTTTTGATTGCAAATTCCCCCATCAAACCCATCAATTTCTGGAAAATATTTTTTCGCTTGTAGAAAATCCTGCGCTTCTGCTTGCCCAGATGGATTTGCCGAGGTCAAAAAAAGTGGAAATTTGAGCGTGTTTTTTAGATTTTTTGAGAAACAAACTGATGCCACACGGATAGAAAGGTATCGATATTTTTCACGATCAAAATCAAAAGGAAAATCCCAAACTCTCGGTACAAGTACACTAAAAGGATGCAGATATTTTTTTAAAAAATTCACCTGCTCATCTGAAATTCGCCCATATTTTTTGATATCTTCAAAATCCCTGACAACAAGTGCCAGTGGCTTCTCAAAAGAGCGAGATTTTAATTGATATATCTCATCATAATCAGCCTCATTATACTCGCCAACGAGTCCATAGCAAGTATCTGTGGGAATTATTTGAAGCATTTTTTAATCTATCTTATCTCGCAAAGTATCTACATCACCCGCACCGAGAAGTAAAATTACTGACGAATCTGGATGAAAAGTGTCATATTCTTGGATGAGTGAAAGAGTATTTTCAAGTCCATTTCCATTTTGAATATTTTCTTGGAAAGGTTGAACAGTATCAATAAATCGCTCAACCGTCATAAAATCAACATCTTCTTGTTTATCACGAGAAAAATAAATATTTGGGATAATAACGCGATCAGCATTAGAAAAAGCAGTTGCAAATTCATCAAGAAGTTCTCGTGTACGTGAGTACTGGTGTGGCTGAAAGACGACAAAAAGTTTTTTCTTTGGGTATTTTTCGCGGAGAGCGCTGAGTGTGAATTTTATTTCAGTTGGATGATGTCCGTAGTCCGACATCAAAATATTTTTGTTTTTTGTTTCTTTAATAATTTCAAATCGTCGCCACGCTCCTTGATAAGATTCGATTTTTGGGATTGAGACTTCATCGGCGACTTGGAGAAGTTTTGCGACGGTATAGACTAAATTCGCATCTTGCAAAATATGACTTCCTGGAATTTTGAGGGAGAGATCTGGGAGTGGTAAGTATTTTTTTTGATATGAGACTTCACTCGTTTCTATATTTTCCACTTTTGCCCAGTAGCAAATCGTCCCATTTCCGACGATGACTTTTTTCGCAAGTGGGATTTCAAGCGCGAGAGAATTAGCGTCGTCCGCAGAAATCACGACAAAACCACTGGTTTGGTCGACCAAAGTTTGAAAAGCCGAAAGGTAGTCTTCTAAATCCTTATAATAATCCAGATGATCAAGGTCAATATTTGTAATGACAGAAATATATGGTTTGTAGGCTAAAAATGCACGCTTGTATTCACAGGCCTCCACGA
>JAGYHI010000024.1 GCA_018457335.1 Candidatus Altimarinota bacterium
TTCTGCTCTCAAAAAATATCAGAACATAAAAAAGTTTTGCATTATTTGAAAAATTTTTCTAACATAGATATGTTTAGTAAATTTTTAATTTTTTTTTTTTTTTTTAGGGATTAAAAATAAATTTTTTACAGAGAGAAGTTTTTTTGTTTTTTGATCTGCTGAAAGGGAAGAGGAGAGATTTTTTTGGATTTAAAAAAAAAAAAAAAAAGACCTCGTAGGGTCTTGATTTATCTGATTTCTGTATTTCTCATATTTTTTTAATAAAATCATCTACACTTATTTATATAGAAATTTGAAGAGCTGTAATGATTATTTTTTGAGCGCATCAAGCATTTCCTTGAAGCATTTTGTATGTTTTGAGACAATTTCTGTTCCTATTTTTTGTGCCTCTTCTCGGGCAAAAAGTTGTTTACTCATCTTAGTATACAGTATCATGGTTTCAAATGTCATAAAAAAAGACGACTCACTCTTCAATAACCTTAAACCGAATACGGTCTTTGTAAGAAATTCGAAAAGAATAATAATCCTTAAATCATCAAGAAAGTTTGTGTGTTTTGAGACTGCTTTCAAAAATGTTTTCCTTAAAAAGTGTCAATTTTTCTTTGAGAATAATTTTTTCTTTTGGTGTGAGTTTCATTTTATATTTTGTAAATTTCTTTTCAAAACTGGCATCAAAAAGTATTTTTTCAACTTTCATCTCTAAATACTGTTAATAAAATCATCTGCACTCATTTCTTTATATTTTTTGTTTTTTATATTCTGTTCGACTTCGTACATTCGTATGTATTCTTGTTGTTTTTTCCCGAATTCATACGCCTTTTTGAGGATTTTATATTGGATTTCAGGAATAGAAACATATTTTTGTTCTGTCGTTTGCATAGTAAAAAATTATCTTATACAAGAAGTATACTCAGATCTCCCAAAAAATCAACCCAAAAAAAAAGCCCCGCGACCAACGGGGCATTAAAGCTTTAAGACCTTGTATGGAGATATTCAGAAAAATTTTCCAAATATTCCTTAAAAAACAAAGGAATGTGTCTGTGTCGAGATACATTCACTCGATAACACATAAGGCAGTATATGTATTTTTTTAAAAAAAGCAAGTTTCTTCACACAATTTTCACATAGTTTTTACTCGACGGTCACACTTTTTGCGAGGTTTCTTGGCTTGTCTATGTCTCTATCGAGCTCAAGTGCGACAAAGTAAGAAAAGAGTTGTAAAATGACAGTTTGTGCGAAAATATCGAGGTCACTGTGTACACTCGGATAGGTCAGCACATCATCATAACTTGATTTTTTCGTATCATTTTCTGACACTATACCGAGTACAGTACCTTTTCGGGCTTTGATTTCCTCGGCTGTCGAGATATTTTTTTCGTAGAGGGAAGTGTCTCCATTGACGAGGACAGAAGGAAATCTTTCATCGATAAGCGCGATGGCTCCGTGCTTGAGTTCTCCGCTGGCGTAGGCTTCACTATGGATATATGAGATTTCTTTGAGTTTGAGGCTTCCTTCGAGGGCGATAGGGAGCTCGAGTCCGCGCCCGAGATAAAAGATATCTTCAAAATGACTGTATTTTTTGGCTATACCCTGTATAGTATCTTTTTGCTCGCAGACTTTTTCGAGGACTTCTGGGATTTTTCTAAAATTTTCTAAGATTTCACGGTATTTTCGGTAGTCAAGATTTCGGTGTTTTCCGAGGTAGAGCGCCATAAAGAGAAAAGTCGCGATTTGGGTCGTGAAGGCTTTGGTTGAGGCGACACCGATTTCGATACCCGCCCGAGTATAAAGTCCGCGTCCTGTCGTGCGTGCGATAGCAGAGCCTGGTACATTGACGATTCCAAAGACTTTTCCACCTTGTTCTTTGACGATTTTTAGTGAGTCGAGGACATCAGCGGTTTCACCAGACTGCGAGACGAAAATAAAAAGCGTCTTCGAGTCGATAAATTTTTTCTTGTATTTAAATTCGGCAGAGACGATGACATCGGTCGGAATATCAGCAAATTCTTCGAGGTAGTATTTTCCGACGAGTCCAGAGTGATAGCTCGTCCCACTCGCCACGATAGTAATTTTTTCAATATTTTCTTGGACGAGAGCTTCGAGCGTATCCGAGTGGAGTGTATTTTTCTCAAAGTCAATTCGCCCACGAAACATCTCTCGGATGACATCCTTTTGTTCGTAGATTTCTTTGAGCATAAAATGCGGGAAATCACCGAGTTCGACAGGGAGTTCATCTTCGTCGATACCGTGGTGGTCGCGCTGGACTTCTTTGTCTTCTGAGAGGATAGTATACTCCTCAGGAGTCATCATAAAGATATCTCCGTCCTCGAGGATGATGTAGTCGTCGATGAGTCCGATGAGCGCTCGGTAGTCTGATGAGATATATTTTTCGTCTTTCCCAAATCCGATGACCATTGGTGATCCTTTTTTCGTCCCAAAAAGTCGATCCGGATGTTCTTTATCTATGAAGACGAGCCCATAGGCACCGTGCATTTTTTTTGTGATTTTTTTGAGGGTCGATATGTGATCACCGTCAAAAATATCCTCAAAAAGTTGGACAGTCACTTCTGTATCCGTTTCTGATTGAAAGGTTTTTCCTTTTTCGATGAGAGATTTTTTGATCTCTGCAAAGTTTTCGATGATTCCATTGTGGATTACGACAAATCGTCCGCTTTCGGAGATATGTGGGTGACAGTTAGTTTCATTGACACTGCCATGAGTTGCCCACCGTGTGTGCCCGATTCCAGCGTGGTAGGATGCTGTCTCGATGCTATCGACTTTGACTTTGAGGTTTCCGACTTTTCCGACGGATTTGATAGTTTGCATCTCGTGATTTTCGTTTACGACGCAGATTCCGGCGCTATCGTAGCCACGGTATTCGAGTCGTTGGAGTCCAGCGAGGACTTCTGGAGCAGCTTTTCCTGCTCGTCATAGGTATCAAAAAACTCAGCACATAGGAGTGAGGGGTTAGAGGGTAGATTTTAGTACATATCAGGAAATCTTTTTCGTTTTTCTTCTTCGCTCATCGGATTGAGTGGAATAGGGTTTCCTTTTTCATCAGAAATATCTCCAAATCCGTTTTCGATATTTTCTTTTCGGATTTCTTCTGGAGTTTTGACTTTTATTGGAATTTTTGGTTTTTCTATTGGAGTTTCTTGTAGTTTTTCAGGGGTTTTTATTGGATTTTGAGTGTTGTTTTCTTCTGATACTGGTGGGGTCGGTTGTGCCTTTTCAGATTTATTGCAAGACGTAAATACAAATAAACTCAGTGATAAAAGTAAAAATAAATATTTCATAATTGATATATAAAAAATAAAATACAGATATGAGTATACAGAATTTTTTTAAAAAAACAAAATAATTTAAAAAATATTTTGTTTTTTCACTTTTTTGTGTATTATAGAGAGTGTTTATTATTTTAATTTTTTATAGATTATGAACAAAAAATTAAAAATTATATCTTTTATATGAACTTTTGCATTTTTGAGTGTAGGACTATATATGGTATCATTTTCTCAAAATGGAGCAGATATAGAACTCAAACCTTTTTATAATTTTATACCAGATAAGAATATTGATGTTAAGGAGTATAAGTATAAGATGACAAAGGGTTATCAAATAGGAGGAGAAGATTACGAATGGTATGGACCTAAAAAACGCCCTCCAGTAGGTCAAAGAAATATAAATGTGTCATATTCTACAGATGCTAACCAAGTATTAAAAAATTTTTCCACAGGTTCTATATTTTGTAGTTGGTGTCCACCTGATAAATGCAAGACTACAAATCCAAATCTTGATGATCATGATTATGAAGAAATAGAAGATTCAGGATTGATCAAATAATATATTTTAATTTATTGTATATTTATGAAAAAATCATTTATTTTTGTATTCATTGTGATATGAATTCTATATATGGCGTGTAATGAGCTTTTTGCTATAGGAAATATTTATACAGTGAAAGATACTAAAGACTTAGAGACAGAATTTGGTGATGGAGTGAGAAGTAGACAGGTACGCATATTATCATCAGGGACTCAATGGAAGCCTTTTGAAGCAAAACAACGATACCAAGAGAAAGAATCTTGATTTTACTTAGATCATACTTTTCGTTTACTTCTTCCTATACATACATATATAAAAGACTATTATCGATGTGCACCAAAGCCTAACGATGATGTTGTTGAATATGATACTGAAGAGCAAGCTCAACAAGTTAATAATAAATATTCAGGTGAAGAGTATAATTGTTATAAAACTGAAGTAGGAAAAAATGAATGATGGATAGTGGCTGCTTATAAAGTTGAGAATAATGAGTGTGTTTTTACTAAAGAAGTATATCCTATAGGAGATTGTTTTGATTCAGAAAAAACCTGAAAATATAAAAATTTTTGAAAAAAATGTGAACAAGAATTAAAAAACAGTAAAAATACTCCGCCAGATCCGGATGAGATAAGCTATTATGAAGTAGATGATGATAAATATGAGGAAAGTCAAACGGAAACAGGCGTGTATATAATAACAGATAATGACATTAAAAAAGAATATACTGAATATGATGATGGGGGAAAAGTTTATGTTAATAGCCAATGACAGGTACTTACAAAAAAATGAGGAGAAAAAGTAATTAAAGATTGTGATTCTGGATATTCAGTTAGTATAAATACATATTATCCGACTCTTGAATGTAAAGAAACAAATCCAGACGGAACTTGTGTAGAGGTTTTTTTGAATGGTAGGCTTAATACAGTCTATCACAAATTATATGCCCAGTGTTTTGTATATAATCCAAAAGATCCAAAAGATTCAGAAGATACAGGAGGAGGAAAACTCACACTTTTACGAGAATTTCAATACAACTATCAATGGGATATAGATGCTCCTTTGTGTATCTCAACAGCAGTGTGAGAAAAAGATACCTGTGACGATAACTATGCTAATACATGTGGACGTGATGAATGTTATAGAAAACAATTTCAAAAACTTAAAGAGGAATGAAGATTATCATCAATATACTTTAAAGATAATCAAGGTAAAAAAACAAGTTGGGATGGAAAATGGACGAATAAAGATTTATACTTTACCTATCAATGTTTCGATCGACATTCTTGATGTAAAGATAAAACACTAACAGATTATTTAAGACCATTAAGAAATCGACAGGATAAAACAGATATTCCTTGAGGGATATGATATGAAGATAAAGTAAATAATAAGATGTCACCAAATGAACAATGTTCTATTACTTTTCAAAAACTAGAGGGATATAAAGCAACACGATCACGAAATAAAACTACTGGAGAGATAGATAAATGTAAATATAAACCAGTATTTACAAAGTGTGACATTAGTAAGAAAGATGCTGTAGCCTGTAATCCTATCATCGACAAAACTGCACCAATCGTAAAAATTACTCCATGAGAATCAACCGAAGATAATCCTTGAAAATATAAAACAATGAAATGAAAGGATTGGAGTTTTTATGCGGGAAAAATTAATTTCACAGTTGATATTCGAGATATACAATGAGATAAAAATAAAGATCCAATTGGTTGGTGAGTTTCAGGGCTCAAAGATTTCAATATTCGCTTAGTTGAACTTAATGATGACGGTAGTATAAAAAGACAAATAAATGGAAAAGAAGATATTTACAATCCAAATTCTGAATTTAAAGAGGAGATTGAACGAAGAAATGATGCTAATCTTGATTATGAAGCCAGTACAATTCCACGGCTGGTAAGCAAAGATTTGCAAATAGATGAAAATTGAAATAAAGTTAAATTAGATGATAGTTTGAACTTATTAAATTCAAATGATGGTACAATTTCTTGGGATGTGACACTCCTTAAAAAAGGAAAATACAAAATCATCGCACAAGCCAGTGACTACGCAGGAAATACA
The DNA here is from genome assembly GCA_018457335.1 of Candidatus Altimarinota bacterium. The sequence goes on from JAGYHI010000024.1 coordinate 5,902, forward strand.
GGTTCTGTTTCAGATTGAAATTCTACTTTTACTAATAAAGAAGGAAAACAAATTTGAGCCTATGAATTTACCGTTGTAGAAAATTTCAACAAAAATAAAGGACAATTTAAAATTGTAGAAGATGAAAATTGGCTTAATGCTTGTCACAATGCGCGTACAACAAAAACACTACCAAGTGGTTGCGAGCCAAAAGATAGCAATATTGGTGGATACATAAAAATAGTGTCAAAAAACTTACCAGACCTCTATGCCGATGCAAAAACAACTCGGGATATCACTTTTCAATTTTATGATAAGTATTTTAATGAACTTGATAAGAAAAAATTTAAGAGTCTTGATTTTAAAAAATCATCTGATCCGAAAAATACAGAAAAATGTATCAAGCTGGATCAAGTAGATAAAAGTAAAACTTGTAAAGATAACAATGCTCTTGTAAGTCGATTAACCCACAATGGGCTAACTGACAATGATTTTAGAAATCCACCATTAAATTTTGCTGGGCAGACAAATAGTCAAGGGCAAGTAAGACTCCAAATTTTTTCATACGCTCCTGGAAAACTCCCAAGCACAACATACGAATGAAAACTTTGTTATTGGGATAATTTTGGAAAGAGTAACTGTAAACAGAATTTGGAAGAAGATTATGATCTTGCTGGTCCACTTGAAGAAATCACATGAGATGTTTACCACATTTTCACTGGTGCTATCGTCATCGGAGAGGAAGGGAAAGACCAACAAATCAATATCCCTGCTGAAAATAAAATCGCTCTTCAATTTAAAGCGACACAATCTTCTGATAATATTTTACCAACTACCGTTCAAAAAGCATTTCAAGTAAATGATTTTATAGAAACACTTTCTCCAGATGAAAATAATAAAAACAGAACGGAAATTACTTGTAAAAAAGATGAAGACAAGATAATGTGTGATGACTATAAAAAAATAGTATCAGTATCTAATTTGAAATGATTGAAAAACAATAGCATTTTCAAGCTCGAACAAACTGAAAAAGTTGATAAATTTACAAATACAGATAAGGAAGAGGATCGGTTGCTTGGAGTTGTTTCAAAACCATGGGTAGAAATCAAATTACAATGAGATGATGTAACTTCACCAAAACCTGCAAAATATTATATTGCGAAAACAGAAGATGACTATGAAGGCGGACTAAAAAAAGCAGAAGGAACACTTGATAGAATCTATATAAAAGGCTACAAACAAACTCGCGGAAAAGAAAGGTATACCACAAACCAAGTAAATATTTTCTCAGGCAAATACTCACCAGCGAAATTGCGAGATTTGGTTTACAAAAATGTAGCGCTTTTGACACGAAATCGCCAGCCAGCTAAAGACATAAATAAAGCAAACATTGTAAAAGGTGTTTTATTTATGGAAGGTGACCAAACACTCTCAAAATTAGGAGATAAGTGGCATACGCTTATTATCAAAGATGGAAATTTGACGATTGATGAAAATTTTAATGTAAATAATACAGAAAAATCTATCGTGGTGCTTTCGGATGATCCAGTACATAAACCAAAACCGAATGAGTGGTGAAATGGAAATATTCTTATCAAGCCAGATGTAGAATATATTGCAGCAAATATCTATGCAGATACTTCGATTATTTCTGTCAACAAAAGTGGAAAAAGCTTTGAAAAGTCTGATTACACTCGAACTCAAGCACTCCAAAAACAAATTGTATTTTATGGAAGTATCTTCTCCCAAAATACCATCGGTGGAGCAGTAAAGGGAGAAAAAGGTGAAACAGTATATTATCGACCATACCTCTTCAACGAACCATCAAAACCAGCAGAGCCAGACAATCTCTTCTGGGCACTCGAGTATGATCTTTCATTTTTACGAATGAATAGTAAAAATAATGATTTTGATAAACAACTTCTCAAAGGTGATGAAAGAGATGAGCCAGTCGTAATTATCTACAATCCAAAAATCGTAGAAAATCCAAATATTGTCGAGCAATTTCAAGTCGTCGTCAATGGCTGGGAAATCATCAAGGCATATAGCGAACTTGTCGACCCAAAAATCCAAAAAGATAATTTTGATGCCCAAACTGACGCACTCGAGCGATGAGATGAAGAGGCGACTTCTGGGGACGATGATTTTGTCCTTGCGATGGAGTACGCGATGCCACCGCAATCTGGATGGGGTATGGGAATCGAGCGAGTTTTCTCGCTTTTGACTGGACAAGAAAATCTCCGAGATGTTGTACTTTTCCCGTTGATGCGAAGTGAGAAGAAGGGTGAGGAGAAATAATTTTTTAAAATATGAATTTCAAAAAAAATAATTTACCGTCACTTATTCAAGTGTGACAGGAGACGAATAATCCAGTTTTAAAACCTCTCTCAGAGATATGAAGAGAATTAAAACAATATCCATATCCAGCGTGGCAAAGATGGTTATATATGCTTGTATGTCTTGGAGGTGCTTTTTCTATGGGAATATTTTTATTTTTTGGTATCAAAAATAAGATAATTGATACTTCTATAATTATGTGGGGAGATATATTACCTGGATTTTTAATTTTTGGTATTATGTTTTTATGTTGCATTGTATGATTTATATGGCTTTTGCATTATAGTTTTATAGGGATTGTACTTTATGAAAAAGGAATATTATATCAGCGAACAAAAGAATTTACTCTTCAATATATATTATCAAGACACCGTCTTGATAATGGCTTGAGATGGAAATATCTTCCGATAAATACTATTACTAAGATTTCTTATGAAAAAAGATTTCTTATATTTTCTCGAGTTGTCATTCAGACTATTGATAATCAAAAATACCCTTTACGATTGAAAGTTTCATCAAAAACAAAAAAAGAATTTGTCGATGATATAAAAAAATATTTACAATTAAATTTCTCTCTATGAAAATAATCTCTTGGAATGTAAACGGTATTCGCGCCGTCGCTAAAAAATGACTCAAAGAGTTTGTCGCTGAGCAAAATCCTGATATTCTCTGTCTTCAAGAAACGAAAGCCTTTGAAGAACAATTTCTCAAAGATGTCGGAAACTTGGACGGGTATAAGTATGTTTGGCATACTGGTACTCGTGCGGGGTATGCCGGGACAGTGATTTTTTATCGAGAAGACATCGATGTCATTGATACGAAAAATGATTTTAACGAAGTCGAGCACTTTCACAGTGATGGCCGTGTGACGGAGTTAGAGTTTTTTTATTCCTCAAATTCTGAAAAAGATTCTGAAACAAGTTCAGAATGACAAAAAGAAAAACAACATATCGTCCTGCTCAATGGCTACTTTCCAAATGGGGGAATGCGGGCAGATGGGACGGATATGGTACCATACAAACTCGATTTTTATGACCACATGATCCACTACACGAGTGAACTTGTGAAAGCAGGGAAACAGGTAATTGTGACGGGAGATCTCAATATTTGTCATACAGAAATTGATATTGCTCGCCCAAAAGAAAACCAAAATTCTGTCGGATTTCTTCCGGTTGAGCGAGCGAAAGTAAGCGAGTTTCTCGATGCCGGATTTGTCGATGTTTGGCGCGAGCAAAATCCAGATACACTTGATGTTTATTCTTGGTGGAGTTATCGTGGTGGAGCGAGAGCTCGAAATGTCGGCTGGAGGATTGATTATTTCGTCGTAAATAAAGATTTTTTCCCGAAAGTCAAAGATATGAAATATATGTGCGATACGCTTGGAAGCGACCATTGTCCGATTTTGCTGGAGATATAGTTTTCATTTTATGAAAAAATTAAAAACCCCTCCTTATAAAGAGGGGTTTTAAATACGGAAAAGTCTTTTCAAATTATCGACATCCACCCACAAGATTAGGTTGTCCTTTCATACAGTTTTTTTGCATGATTGGGATACGTTTTTCGAGGAGCGTATTTGTCGAGATCAAGTTCGTGTGGAGTGAGATGAGATTATAGAGTGTGGTTTGATCGATGTCAATTTTACGACTTGTCATTGTATCGAGTTTGTTGTACATTTTGAGAATATCGACATCGTGGCTTTTTCGAGAGAGCATTTTTGTAGTGCGCGTATGATATTCTTGGAGTGTTTTGGATTTTCAGACAAATTGTCGCCACGGTGCAAATTTTTTATCGAGTCCAGAAATCGGATTTGAGAGGCAAGACGTCCTCGCTGATACCATATCATCGATTTGCGTACCGTCCGGAGTTTTTGATTTGTAGCAGTCAAAATTATTTAAAATCGTTTTTCGAGTACTTTGGGCAGCACCTTGCCGACTCAGTTCTTCCATGAGTACTTTTTGTTTTATGTTTATGTATTCACTCTCAGAGAGTCCTTTTCCGCCAGCAAAAAGTGCTGCTCCGCGCTCCCAACCTTTGAGAGCATTTTCGAGACTCCAACCAGTCGAGATGATATATTTCAGGGATTTTTTAGTGGCTTTTTTATATTCTGCTGTGCTTTTACATGCCTGAGTTTGACTGGGGTAATAAGCGACCGACACAGTTTTAAATACAGGTTCGTTTTTCTTTCTTATATAGTGTGTTGGTGTCGCTTTTTGCATTGCAAGTCCTGTCCGCATAAATTGCGTTTTAATTTCCTTAAATTCCATTAAAATACCGATAAGTTGCGGTCCATATACACTATTTGTACCACATTTTTTGACGAGCGATTCGATTTGTTTTTCGATTTCGTTTTCTTGCTGTTTGAGATAGTTATAGTCGCGTTGCACAGCATATTTCATAGTGCCTTCATTTTTGAGAGCAGTATTAAAATTACCATCAAGGTGTACTTGGTCATTTCTTTTTTGTTGATTTTTAACAAGATTTGTAATTTTATCCACAGGATAAGGACCTCATTCACACATACCCTCTTTTCCCATTTTTTCTCCGATTTCATTGATTTCTTTTTTTACATTTGTCACATATTCTTTGACATCTTTTGGTATCTCTGAATCCAATTTACAATCCGCAAAAGCACCATAGGGAAGCGCAATTATACTGAGAAAAACCAGCAAGGAAGTAAGATTTTTTTTCATATTTTTAAAATAAATAAATTTTATTGTGGTTTAAGAGAATCGAGTTTCGTGTCGCCTCATGCAATATTGGCAATCATCTTGCTCAGTGCATTCGTAAATGCATAAATTTCATTAAAATTCGTCGCAAATGCAGTTTCTCGTCTGGCTTTTGACATTTGTGTTCGTAAATTTCCACAGGTAGTTTGGATATTTTTATTTTGCAAAACGGTAGATGGTTTTTTTGCAGTCAGATTGAGTTCGGTATTGGTGATATTAGAGAGATTTGTCTGACTTGAAGAGGCATATCCTCCTCCATCAGGCCCACCATTGGTTTCTTTTTCTGGTGACAATCCGGCTTCTATCATAGCACATCGATAGGTTGCATCATAAAAAGCATTTCGTTTTTCTTCTGTGTCCTCTTCTTTGAATTTCTTTGTTTGTTGCGGTCTATTGTTTACAAAAACTCTTCCACCCGCGACTTTATCGGCGATTTTTATATTCAAAAAAGGCAATTGAAACGAATTATTTGTCATTTTTTGTGCACTGAGGTCGCTATTTGCGATGGGCTCCATCATTTTCATATGCTTGTCAAGGATTGCCTCGATAGATTTGTCATTTTCGCTTTTAAAAGAGCCTTTTCCGATTTCCATATCGATGGTCACACAGAAAATTTTATTACAAGGGAGTTTATCATAAAAATCTTTTTTCTCTTTCTCTTTTCCATTACCACCTTTTCCATCTTTTCCATTTCCATTTTGACTATTATCGACCCCGCCATTTGTGGTGTTTTTTGTGGAGTTGAGTGTATGTTCGAGTTCAGTCGTGAAGTTGCTATCGAGCAGATTTCCAGGGAGGCCAGTATCCGCAGTGTTAGTATTTTTCTCATCGCTACATTTTTCATTCCAAGGGATTTTCTTATCATCTGCGTCAGAAATCGCTGGTGTGGTGGTTGTGACAGTAGTTTCTGTGAGAGTTGTAGTATTTTTTGGAGGCTCCCGTGGGTCTACCAGGTCTTGTCCGTCAGAGAGTTCTTTTACTTCGCCTCCCTTTAAGAAATCAAGCAAAGAAGTCTGATTGAGATTACTTGTCCCGAGATATTTGATATTGTCCTTGAAGATAATTTTATTGATTTTATTGATATCATCGATGATATCGTAATCAGAATTTTTTAAACTTCCGTCCATATATGACCCATACGACCCTGCCACGATAATATCATCTTGCTGGCGTACTGCTCTTGTTTGCATGTTTTGATAAGTGCTTTGTAGACAAGTTGCGAGTTGATTCATTTCTCCGATATCAAGTTTTTTATTTTTCTTTCTAGCAGTTTTCCCGAGAAATTCTACAAGATTTCCTTGTAAATCCTTTTCATTGAGAGGTTCAGTATCGAGCCAAGGCGTTTCATTTCGACATTCTTTCCCAAAACCTTGATAGGTAGGATATTTTTTGAGATGTCGGCTTGTCAGCATATTTGCCATAGTATTTCCAGCGTCGTCTATTTGCGAATAAAAATCTGTTTCACTGTGATTGAAAAAGTTAGGCTCATCTGCAAAGAGCAGGGAAGTGCTTGCGAAAAACACTACAAGCGATGTAAAAATTTTCGTTTTCATACTATCATTATATACTATTTTCCCAAAAAAAGCAAGAGATTTCGTTTTGAATTTTTCAAAAAATTCGTATAATGGGGCGGATTTATTTTTTTACTTTCATTTTATGAAATATTTTACTCTTCTTTTTACTTCATTATTACTTTTGGCATCGTGTAATTTGACTCAAAACACACCTACAACACCTACAAATCCTACACAAACAGGAAACACACAAAGTGATAGAGTTGCTCCCGAAAAAAAGCCAATAGAGAAAACAGATACTACCACTCCAGCCACTGCAAAACTCTCTACACTTTCTGATGATTTCGTATTTACAATAGGTTCTGGGTCGCATACACTTCAAATTTTCTCAGATTTTGAGTGTCCAGCGTGTATCTACTCTAAGACAGCAGTTTTCCCACTTTTTGAGGCCTACGCAAAAGCCGGAAAGCTCAAAATCGAATACCGACAATTTCCACTGACAAATATGCACAAAAATGAGATTTGATATTGATGCGAGAAGATGGTATTTTAAAGGCGATGCAAGGGAAAACCAGTCTTGAAGAACTCTTTAAAATCGTTGGATAAATTTTATAAATTCCTCATAGCTCTACTCTCTTTACAGAGATCCTAAATCAAGTTCAGAGCCTGTCCTTGGGCTCGATTGAGGAATGACAAAAGAAAATAAAAAATCTCTCTAAAAATAGAGAGATTTTTTATTGCGAAAATTTGCTTTAAGGTGTTTTTCCTGATTATTCTGCGAGAACTCTATCAAAAAATTTCGTAAAATCTTCTTCTTTTTTAAAGACTCCCATATCAAGTTTTTTTCCGTCGAGGACATAACTTGGTGTCCCTGTAAGTCGAAGATCGTCACCGATTTTCATATCTCTGTCTACGAGTTTTTTAGATGCTCGCCCTTTGAGACAGTCAGTAATGTCAGCATCATATTTTTTGGCGATTTCTATACGCTCAGCGTCTGTCACTTTGGCACTCACTTTTTTCTTTTCAAGTGCGTAGAGTGCAGTTGCATTCCACATAAATCCGAGATCATCAATATCTGCAATAGATTTTGTCGAGTCCAGAATACGACAAACGACCTTTTCCCCGTATTGTTTCGGGAGTGTCGAGATACGCACATCAATTTTCCCTTTTTC
>JAGYHI010000025.1 GCA_018457335.1 Candidatus Altimarinota bacterium
GGTAAAAAATCTCTTGGCAGTATTTGTCCCCAAACCCCATTTTGTACAGGTTTTCGTTTGAATATTAAAAAGTGAAAAAATCAAAATGAAAAACAAAAAAGAAATAAAAATATTCTCTGCTATTCTTCAAAATTCTCTGAAATTCTACAAATCCAAATCCTATTCCTATCCCCTAAAACTTTCTCTATGTCTACAAATAACTTCCGCCAAACTCGAATCCAGAAACGCGATAAAAAAGAAATGCGTATTTTTCAGGTAATTATGTTTATTTTTGTATTGATAGGTATCGGAATATACGCTGGATTTGGGTATATAAAAAGTGTGGCGGACTATCAAATTCCAGTCGGTGAATATACAATAAAAAAAGGAATTACCCTCTCAAATATGAATGAAAAATTTAACTTTGGAATTAATCCGACGCGGTACAAGGCTTGGCTTAAATTTTATGCGCCAGAAAAGGTGTCGCTTCCGATTGGGACTTATCAGACAGCGACAGGGGAGACACTGACTCATTTTTATGAAGTAACGGTCAAAAAACCACAATCTAATGATCTCAAAATCACGATTTTGCCAGGGTGGAATCGCTATGATATCGACAAATACTTGTCGGATAAAAATATTTTGCCAGCCGGAAAATTCTTGCAAGAGACAAAAAATAATCTTGCCTACTACCAAAAAAAATATTCTTTTCTCCAAAATCAAAAAAGTCTAGAGGGTTTCTTGATGCCTGATACCTATCGAATCTATAAAAATTCAAGTGCAAAAAATATCGCTGATAAACTGCTCTCAGGATTTCAAAATAGAATCGCAAAAGACTATGAAACACTTGGAAAAGATGCCTATCAAACTCTCATTCTTGCTTCAATCGTCGAGCGAGAAGAGCGAAATGCAACCAATCGACCTATCGTCGCTGGAATCCTTGAAAAGCGAGTAAAAGAAGGTATCGCCATGGGTGCGGACGCGACCGTCTGTATTGGCTACAAAAAAACTCAAAAAGAATGTACCCCGGCCTTTATTGGATCTATCATCAATCAGAAAAATCCATATAACACACGAAAAGACCTCGGCTACCCACCGACACCGATTTCGAGTGTTTCGCTTTCTTCATGGAAGGCGGCAAAAAACCCAAAATCTTCGCCTTACTACTACTACCTCCACGGAAATGACGGACAAATCCACTATGGAAAAAATGGCGCTGAGCACATCGCAAATAAAAATAAATACCTTCGATAATTTTTAATTTTTCTTTTTTATGAAATATTTCCTTCTTTTTTCTTGTATTTTTGCACTTGCTTCGTGTGGTGTCATTCAAAAAAGCACGCCGACATCTTCATCAGAGCCAACAGCGAAAATAGAAAAATCACATACACCAACACCATCGACTGCCTCTGAAAAACTTGATTTACAAAATGTAGAAAATGCTGTCTTCAAATATGACGATGTCAAAGATGAGAATTATAAATATCTCGACAGTCTCAATCAAAAATACGAGAGTGACACTTTTGCAAATCTTCTCAAAAAATACGATAAAACTATCGTGTATTTTTATCCAAAAGACGGAACGCCAAATTGTACTATTCAAGCGCTCGATTTTTCACTGATGCAGGCAAAGCTCAATTCTCTCGGTTTTGGAGTGCTTGGAGTCTCACAGGATAGTCTCGACTCACATAAGGAATTTGCAAAAAGAAATGAACTCAAAATCCCGCTTTTAAAAGACAATAGTGGGTCACTTCTTGATGCTTTTGGATCGCGAGGAAAAAAGCAAGAATATGGAAATGGCGACGATCTCTCAGATGTCAACCGCTCGACTTATATCGTCGATAAAGATGGGAAACTTCTCTACGCTTTTCGTGATGTAGAAGCTAAAGGACATGCCCGTGCTGTTTATAAAATTTTGACTGGAGTGGATTTTTAACCTTTCAGTCTATGAAATTTATTTCTCGAAAAGAGTATCACGCGAAAAAAGGAAAAAAAGTCTTCGGAAAAGATGACTGCCCTTTTTGTTACGATGATGAATTTCTTATTTGGACAGGGAAATATTGGAAAATTTTTCATAATAAATCGTCGTACAGCGGCGATGAAAGAAATCTTTTGGCTGTACCGAAAAGACATATTATTTATTCGACTGATTTAAAAAAAGAAGAATTTGAGGAACTTGCCGAAGTACATAAATTTATGAAAAAATTTTTTGGAGAAGAAAATTATTTTTCTTTTACGCGGGAGACTATGTGAAGCCGGAGTGTGGAGCATTTGCATATACACTTTTTAGCCGGAAGATTACAAGGAAAGTTTTTACGAAAAATGCTCGAGGGTCAAGGATTTCCGATTGAGGAAGATTTAAAAATTTAATATTTACTAACCATAAAAACCTATGCTACAAAAAGATGACAAAAAAATTTTTGATTTAATTCAAAAAGAAACTGAAAGACAAGAATATGAAATAGAACTTATTGCATCAGAAAATTATGCTTCTTTTAATGTTTTAGAAGCTGCTGGTTCTATTTTGACAAATAAATATAGTGAATGATATCCGGGAAGAAGATATTATGCTGGACAAGAAAATATTGATGAGATTGAAAATCTTGCAATAAGTAGAGCAAAAGAACTATTTTGAGCTGAATATGTAAATGTTCAACCACTTTCTGGAAGTCCTGCAAATTTAGCAGTTTATTTAGGTTTATTACAACCAGGAGATAAAGTTTTAGGTTTGAGTTTAGACCAAGGTGGACATTTAAGTCATTGACACCCTTTGAATTTTTCAGGAATGTTATATGAAATTGTTCCATATTTTTTAGACAAGGAAACTGGAATTATTGATATGGATGAAGTTGAAAAAATAGCTTTAAAAGAAAAACCAAAAATGATTTTAGCAGGTTTTTCAGCTTACTCAAGAAGTCTAGATTGGAAAAGATTTAGAGAAATTGCTGATAAAGTTTGAGCTATTTTGATGGCTGATATTGCTCATATTGCTGGACTTATTGCAGGTTGAGTTTTAGAAAATCCTGTGCCTTATTGTGATGTTGTGACAACTACAACTCATAAAACTTTAAGATGACCAAGATGAGCAATTATTATGAGTAAAGAAAAATATGCAAAAGATATTGCTAGAGCTGTTTTCCCTTGAGTACAAGGTTGACCACATGAAAATTTGATTGCAGCAAAAGCAGTTGCTTTTTGAGAAGCTTTACAACCAGAATTTAAGCAGTATGCAAAACAAGTTGTTAAAAATGCACAATTTTTAGGAGAAGAATTAAAAAATCATTGATTTAAGATTATTTCAGATGGAACAGATAATCATTTACTTTTAATTGATGTTTTTGGAAGTTTTGAAATTACTTGAAAAGAAGCTGAAAAAGCCCTTGAAAAAGCAGGTTTATCTACAAATAAAAATATGATACCTTATGATCCAAGAAAACCTCTAGATCCAAGTGGAATAAGAATCTGAACTCCAGCAGTTACAACAAGATGAATGAAAGAGCAAGAGATGAAAATAATTGCAAAAGTTTTCAAGGAAGCTATTGTAAATTATCAAAATGATGAAAAGTTGGAAGAATTAAAATGAGAAGTAAGAAAATTATGTGAAAAATTTCCTGTTTATGGGAAATAAAAATTTTATCCACATAAGATAAACTTGAAATTAAGAATTCTTTTAATAAAAATATAATTTTCATTTTTAAAATATGAATAACTCAAGTAATATCCTTAAAGAAGAGGACTATATATAGGAAACCTCATGAATTAAAATAGATATGACTGCAAATCAAAAAGTTTGCAAATGACACTGTCAATGTAAAGAATCGAGCGACATCATTTGCCAAAAAAGAGAAAAATGTATGAATTTTTCGCGTGCAGATACGATTGCTCGTAAAAAATGCAATGAAAATTATCAAAAAATTATAGCAGATATTTATTAATACAAGTTTTACTTGACAAAATAAGAATATTTTATATAGTAATTATACTTGTACTTTTACATAAAATATGCAAGTATTTTACTGCTATTTTGTGATATTTCTTTTTAGAAATTATTGCAAAAAGTAGGTTTTTGCTTTTTTATTTTTTTGGCTCCTATTTTGTTTTTAAATTTTTTTGAATATAGAGTGGGAGTCAAAAATTGATTTCTTTTCGTTATAATTAAATCTTTTAGGAGAAAAAATATGAAAAATTATAAATACAGTTCTTTACTAAAAATAGTATCTATCACTATAATAGTGATTTTTGCTATTATATATTTTGTCCAACCAGTTTTGGCTAAAAATTTCCCAATCACACTACTTGGGAGTGTTGTGGTATTATTTGCAGCAACTTTCATTATATTGACAATACAGAAATGTTCATTAGAGGTAAAATTTTTCTCATCTTTGATATTTTCTGTGATAGTTACGGCAATAATTTTTGTAGTTTCTACCACTAGTATATTTCATTCTGAGAGTTATCGCAATCTTTTGGGTTCACCAAAAGTGAGTGATTTTACTGCAGAAATCTCGCCGGTGGATGTTGATCAGATTCGTATCGTCGACCAGTCTATGGCTTATAAACTTGCTGAGAAAAAACTTGGCGAAGAGCCAGGACTTGGCAGTCGCGCCGAGCTTGGCACGATAAATATCCAAAGCGTCAACGGAAAACTTTATTGGGTGGCTCCGATTCTTCATAGTGGATTTTTTAAGTGGTGGACATTTGATTCAACTCCAGGGTATGTCAAAGTCTCCGCTTCAAATCCTCGTGATGTCGAGCTGGTGAAAAAAGTAGGCGGCAAAGATATTCAAATCAAATATCAGCCAAATGCCTTTTTCGGACAAAGTCTTTCGAGACACATTTATTTCAGTGGTTATATGACTGTCGGCTTGACGGATTATAGTTTTGAGATAGATGACTCAGGAAAGCCATACTATGTGGTCACAACTTATGATTATAAAATTGGTTTAAGAGGTGCGGATGCAACAGGAGTCTTAGTGGTTGACCCACAAACTGGTGAAATCACTCCATATCCTATCAATGATGCACCTGCTTGGGTGGATCGTATCCAACCTGAGAGTTTTGTGGCATCTCAAGTTTCTGACTGGGGAAAATATGTCAAAGGTTGGTGGAATAGCTTTACTTCAAAAGAAGAAATGCTCACTCCGACTAAAGGTATGTCACTTGTTTATAGTAATGGCGAGAGTTATTGGTATACAGGGATTAGTTCTGTCGGGCGTGATGAATCGACTGTTGGTTTTATGCTCATAAATACAAGAACAAAACAATCTCACTGGTATCAGCAATCTGGTGCAACCGAGCTCGCTGCTAAGCAATCAGCAGAAGGAAAAGTACAGGAAAAAGGCTATGTGGCTTCTTTTCCAGTTCTCTATAATATAGGGGGCGTACCGACCTATGTGATGAGCCTTAAAGACAATGCGGGTCTAATCAAAATGGTAGCAATGGTTTCTGTCGAAGACTATACTATTGTTGGTGTTGGAAATACGATTCGTACAAGTCTGCGAGCTTATAAAAGTGCCTTGGTAAATAAAGGAAATTCGCTCGTACCGGGTACAGATTCAGACATGAAGACGACGACTGCAAAAATCACAAGATTTGCAGTTGATGTGCGTGGTGGAGAGAGTTTTTATGCTTTCACACTTGAAAAAATATCAAGTATTTTTACAGGTACCTCGGCCGTTTCTGCGGAGCTTCCGATTTCAAAAGTCGGCGACAAGGTTGAAGTTCAGCACTTGGACAGCGATAGTAAGGTAATTGATATTTCTCGATTTGACAATCTCGAAATCCAATAAATTTCTTTAACGAAAAAAGTGATATTTTCTCGGAGTAAATCAGTCCAAAAAAATATCACAGGAGCAGAAAAAGCAAAAAAATCAAATCCCCTCATTTTTGAGGGGATTTTTTCTGATTATTTCCCAACCTTCTCCAAAAGTTTCCCTTCGCGGTGGAGTTTTTCGATGTCGTCGTACCCGCCGAGGCACTCAGTTTCGCTGGCGAAAATCTGTGGGACGGTACGCATGCCAGAAATTTGCATGATTTCTTGCATTTTTTCAGGATTGTCAGTGAGGTCAACTTCTTGGTAGGGGATTTCGAGATTATCGAGGAGCATTTTTGCTTTTGTACAAAAAGGACAATAATCTTTTGTATAAACGGTAAACATAAGGAAAAATTAAAAAACAAAGCAATAGTATAAATATTTCTTACAAAGTCAAATATTTTGCTTTTCTTGGTTTTTTTCATACAATAGAAAAATCTCTTATTTTTCATATGTCCTGGACTCAAATTAAAAATGTATTTTGTCATAAAAAAAGACAACAAAATAAAAAATTCTGACTAGCACTTGGTGGTGGTGCTGCGCGCTGAGTGGCTCATATTTGACTTATTCGTCGTCTCGAAGAATATTCCATACAGCCGGATACTGTAGCGGGTACAAGTATGGGCTCGATCATTGCCGCACTTTATGCTCTTGGAATTTCAAGTGATGATATGCAAAAGATTGCCAGTTCTATTAAAATAGTTCAAATATTAGATTTCAAACCGTTTACAGATATTATGAAGCGATCTGCGATTAAAAAAGCACTTCTGCCATATATTGGTGATAAGACTTTTACAGACACGAAAATCCCGCTCAAAATCATCGCGACCAATATTAAAACAGGGGAAAGTCATATATTTAAAAGTGGAAAAATCATTGATGCTATTTTAGCATCGAGTTCGATTCCTGGAGTTTTTTCGCCGTATAAAATCGGAGAAAATTATTTTATCGATGGTGGTATGACTGATAATTTACCACTGTTTACCCTTGAAAATATGCCAGTCATTGCGTCTTCAGTTATGCTCCCAAGCGGAAAAGATATTTCAAAAAAATCTTTCTTGATCAAAAGATTTTCGGTGATGCATGGGGCATATACAATTATGATAAATCATCAAGAAAAAATGGCAGTCCAGCTTTTTAAAAAACCAATTCATCTCCTAAGACTTGAAAATAGTACAGTTGACTATTTCGATTTTTCTGATACAAATATTTTGATTGAGGAAATGTATAAAAAAAGTGAAGGCATATTACGATTTTTAAAAAAAATTAAAGTAAAATCTTAAAAGTTCATTTTAAATTGTACTCCCGCTTGATAATCAGTTTCTCGGCCTCTTTCTTGTACAGCATTTCCATAAAAAGAAATATTAGTATTTTCACTTAAATCATATCAAAATTTTCCTGAATATGTGTTTGTTTTTGCGACAAATGGATTGTCACCAGGATTGAGATGGCTCGCTTCAAAAGAAGCAGTGAAATCCTTATAGCGTCCTTCGATACCAGCAGAAATTTCTTGTCATTTTAGAGAGTTTTTATATTCGGCACTTCATTTGATCCAAGTCGATTCATTTGGCTTATAAGTGACACTTCATTTTGCTGAATATTTTTCGTAAGGCACTATGCTTCATCCTCCGATATTTTTGGTATCAAAATCAGCTCAAATACCCAGTTCTCCAGAGACGCGCAGCACATCCGAGAGAGCATGATCGATTTTTAATTTTCCTCCAACTTCCTCTTTGATATCCGCATAATTTGTTTCTTCTCCACTCAAAAATTCTTCCCCTATAAAACCATCGACTGATCCTGCGATAGTTCATTTGACTTGAGTTTTATCGTCTTTATAAAGTACTTTGTCATATCCAATAAGTGCAGATCCGCCAATAGTGGTTTTTTCTATACCATTTATAGAATTGAGATTTGTGCGATTTGCAAGGACCTTTCCATAGAAAGTTCCATATTTTGTGTCGAGATATTTCGAAATTCCTCATCAGATACTAGTAAAATTTTGATATTCATTTTTTCCAGTACCATAATACACCTGAAAATCAGTTCCTCCTTCAGTCTTGTAACTTGCAATATGCTTTTGCAGTCCATCAGCGACTGTATTTTCATAAGAAAATCCCGATTTTTTATTTTTTTGATTTTCCAAATCTTCCATAGTATCGAGTGTATCTCCTTCTCAAAGCACAGAATTTATCTGCGTAAACATTTTTTCTATATCGGTTTGAAAGGTTCCTATAATATTCCCATCAGCATCACTGACAGCTTCGCTAAAATCTATTGATCATTTTGTTGCCAAGTATCTTTTTTGTAAATCTCTCAAATTTTTTCATTCATAGATTGTTCCGTAATCAATCAAAAAATATTTATCATCAGAAATTTTTGCCCAAGTAATAGCATGTCGTCAAGTAGAATTAGTGCTTACAACTCCAGCTTTGATTCAGAGAGAATCCAGTACTTTTGCACCTTCCCGATGGATATGTCGACAAACTCCTGCGACATCTCCGTTTCGGAGTTTATTCCAATAATCTTGTGTCGAAATATCACTGGAGTCATTACCGTTAATCATGTCATAGTCGTAAGTATAACTTCCATTATAAGCGGTCAAGGCTCTTGCAATTTCTATTTTTTCTTTGGTGCTAAAATTTTGCTCTTGATCCATTTTTTTAAAGATATCGAGCGGACTGTCTGTTGGCTGGACATTTTTCAAGGCATTTTTAAATTTTTCACTCAATCATGGAGCATCAGGAAAAAGCGCAGCGGCAACAGCCTCTTCTGCGTCAGAGTATAAATTATATGTTTCTATACTATTAGATTGTCAGAGTGCAAAATTATTTATTGATTGCAGGCCACCCATGTTATTTACTTGATTTATGCTATATCCATCCAAAAAAATAGAATCCATACTATCCCTTGTATAGGATACATTATTTGCAAAAAGAGAACGAGTTTCCATTTCTACACTAGTGATTTGATTTTGTAAATTACTGATCTGTTCTTGGTTTTCTATAAAAATATTTGACTCAAGATTATCTTGAGTTTCTGTAGAAGTTGTAATATTTATAGTCTCAAATCATTCGTTATTAAAAGTATTTGCTCACATATTTCTTAAAAATTAAACATATAAATTTTGTAATTCTACTGCTTTTTCTTGTGCTTCTTGCAAATGTATTTTTCGCATTTTTTCTTTTATATCCTGAAATTTTTTCTGCTCAGGGTGGAAAATATAATTATATTCCTTAAGGATTGGTCCCATTTGAGAAATGTATTGATTACGGATGTAAGCAAGTCATTTTTGTTCATTTTCTAAAATACGAATTGTCGCCAAAGTTTTATTTGGATGCCTCTGATTGTATTTATAGATTTTATTTTTTTCGATTGGATCAAAAGCTTTACTTTCCTGCAAGAGGCAAAAGAGATGAAAAATATTTGAAAACATAATTTTCTAGATATAAAAATAAATATTATACTACTAGTCTAGCATATTTTTTAAAAAAATGCAAATAGTTTTATTGATTTTGAAATAATATTTTTTGAGAGCTTTGTCTAAAAAAATAAACTATACTATAAAGAGTATATCTGGCAAGACAAGTTTTGGATTTTCATTTGCAAAAATATACAATAAAGAGTATAATTGCAAAGATATATTTTCTTCAAAAAAATTACTATGAAATTATTTAATATTACTGATATTTTTAATAATATCGTCACGATGAGTCCAGCGACTTTAGAGGCTTTTCACGACTCACTTCGTGACCACTACAAAGAGCTTATAAAGGATGGTGACCTCGATAATCTACGTGTTTTGCGAAATAGAATGCAAGTCATTCTTGAAAAAAATGCTCAGAAATTTAGCGAAAAAGAACTCGTAAAAATTAAAAAAATCGAAAAACTTTTTAAAAAAATAAATGTATCCATTGAAAAAATGGAATCTGTCATCCATAAAGATGAGGAGCTGGTTGATATCGTAAAAGAGATTGAAAAAAAATATAAACCACGAAAAAGTCTTCCGGAAAAGAAAAAAGATACACATGTACTTGTAGCGAAGAAAAAAGAATCTATCGAATACGAAAAAGAACTCATTCAGCTTCAAATCGAACTCGCAAAACTTCAAAAACATATCATCAAAACTTGAAAAAAATTGCTTGTGATTTTTGAAGGAAGAGATGCAGCAGGAAAAGGAGGAACTATCAAGCGATTTATGGAGCATCTAAATCCACGAAATGCTCGTGTGGTAGCACTCCAAAAACCGACAGATATTGAGCGAGGGCAGTGGTATTTTGAGCGATATGTACGACATCTACCAAATGAATGAGAAATGGTATTTTTCGATCGATCCTGGTACAATCGAGCTGGTGTTGAGCCAGTTATGGGTTTTGTCGGTCAAAAAGACTACGAGCGATTTATGCAAAATGTTCCAACCTTTGAAAAATTTCTTGTCGACTCAAAAACTGTAATCGTAAAATTTTATTTCTCAGTCTCAAAAGAAGAGCAGGCAGCACGCTTTGAGGAGCGACGTACCAATCCTTTGAAACAATTCAAACTTTCACCAATTGACCAATATTCACAAAAACTCTGGGATCGCTATTCACTTGCTGAGTATAAAAATTTTACACGCACGAGTAGTAAGCATGCGCCTTGGACGATTATTTATAGTGATGATAAGAAAAAAGCACGACTGAATGCACTTAAATATCTCCTTTCAAAATTTAACTATCCAGATAAAATCGAAAGTGACATTTTAAAAATTAATGAAGATATTGTAGATACTGCTGAAAATTACACCAAAAAACTCAAAAAAGAAATTGATGAGAAAAAGAGTTTGTTTGAATAAAATATTAAAAAAAGACAAGAATCGCTCTTGTCTTTTTCGTTTAGTATTCGGATAGATTTTTATACATTTGAATGAGTCGTGTGTAATTCCAGTCGAGTTCGTGCAGTCTGGTGGCCAAATCAACTCCGACATAGCGCCAATGCCATGGCTCAGGATTGTAGCCGTCTTCTTTATATCCATATTTATAGCTCAGTACCCATCCATATTTGTATGCGTTTTCTTTGAGCCAGTTGACATATCCGACATAGCGTGGATTTGAGTAAAATTCACTTTGACTTGATGGATCAAAAAGATCCAGAGCGAGTCAAAGCTGATGTTCACTATGTCCTGGAAGTGCACAAAAAGGCCCATCATCACATCGTCCAAGGTCCCAAAGCCGCTTTTGATATTCATAATCTCGAAAAGCACTGACGACGACAATTTTTGTCTCAAATTTTTCATAAAAATCTTTTGCAAGTGCATCAAGATATGGTTTTATATCACTACGAATACGACTGTGTCGACCGGCTTGATCAATAAGACTACCACTGACAGATACAAGCTGAGGTTTATATTTTTTATAGTTGAGGGGGTATGTTGGATTTACAAATTTTTTAAAATCCTCGTCCGATTGTTTTGAGATTCCATCATAAAATCCTCGCATTGACCAGATTTGTTGCGGAGAAAATTGTGCATTTTTTTCTGCTAAACTTATTTTTGGGAAAAAAAATATCACAAAAAACAAAAAAGAAATTATGAAGAATATATAATTTTTAAACATAAAATTAGTGTTTTTTTCGGAGATAAATAATAAGAAGCCCAAGACAAAATATACTCACAAAAATCAGTGTTCACCATATTGCTACATCTGAAAAATGTCCATTTTTTGTATTCATACCAAAAAAGCTTGTCGCCAGCGTCAAGGGAAGCATAAAGGCTGAAAAAATCGTCAAATATTTCATTGTGATATTGGTTTCAAGATCGAAAATACTTTTGAGAGCATCTTCGAGCGAGTCGAGATTTTCTTCGATGATTTGGATTTCGAGAAAAATTTTATCAAGTTTATCTTCGAGATTTTCAAAGTAGAGTTCAACTTCATTAGAAAACCGTCGCTTCATATGAAATTCTATCAATTTCAAAACAGAAATTTGAGGTTGCATCATATGTTTTAGTGTGATGATATTTCGTTTTTTAATCATTATCTCATGAATCGTTTTTGTATTTCGTGTCGAGAAAACTTGCTTTTCGAGTTTCTTGATATCCATACTAAAAAATTTGAGCATTTTCGTTGTTTTGTCTAAAAAATTCTCGATAATATCATAGAGAATAAAAGCTGGAGAAATAGTTTTATTTTCTTTATCTCTCTGAATATATTTATTTTGTACTTTTTGGAGCGTGTATGATCGGTAGTATCGAAAGGTAATGAGATACTCTTTTGAGATAAATATATTGAGCTCGTTAGCAAGATACCGTTGAGTTTTTTTATCAAATTTTGGAAAATAGAGTACAATAAAAAGATAATCATCATATGGATCGAGTCGAGTCTGTTGATTTTCTTCGAGGATAGCCTCTCGGTCAAGCTCGTGAAAATCATATTTCTTAAAGATTTTTTCAATATATTTTACATCTGGATTTTCTTTGTCTATCCAGATTTTATCAAGATGTGAATGTTGATGTTTCATAGATAGAGAAAGTAAAAAAAGAGTGGTTCACTCTTTTTTGTATTTTATAGTACGACTTTTTTATAAGGGACTTTTTTGTGACTTTTGTTGATTATTATATTGGTGCCCAGAGCGGGACTTGAACCCGCATGCTCATAGGAGCAGGGGATTTTGAGTCCCCCGTGTCTACCATTCCACCATCTGGGCTTTAAGGAAAGTTCCTATTATTTCCTTTGAAGCAAAAATAATTTTTTCTGGGAATTATTTTTTCAAATATTTTTGTCTATATATACATAAACAAAAATATTTTTACAAAAATTCCTCAAAAAAACTTAATTTTTCTTTTTACCAAGGAAATAATAGGAGCTTTCCTTGATATCGAGATTGAAATTTTTCCCCGTGCACCCCACTTGTGTGTCGTGCCGACTTTGTCGGACACTCGCACTCGGGAGTATGGCTTTCAAATATTCGCTTACGTTCATTTTGAACCGCGCTTCTACGCATTTCACTTTTCTGGGCAAAATTTTCCCACCTATTGTATGAAAAAACCACAATAAGTCAAAGCAAAAATTCACTTTTTTAAAATAAAAAGAAAAGGGAGTCTAGACTCCCTTTGTGTAAAAATTTTCTGCAGAAAATTTTCTCTTTTGAGGTTTATGCGTGGACATATTTTTTGTGGAATGCATTATAAAATCTTTTATAAACTTCAGCTCTTTCAGAGGGGTTAAGTTCTGCAAGTTTTGATTTATTTTTTTCTTTGAAAAGTTTTTTCCAAGCTTCAAAGATAGTCCAGTAATAACCTTTTTTCATAGGTCGCATTACAGATTGCTCTGATTCCTCTCTTTTCTCAGAAACGATTTCATTTATGTTTAATTCCTTAATAGTCACGAGTATATAAGACATATATTACCTCCGGTTTGTGTTGCTATCCAGAATTAGATAGTTTGTTTACTATATGATTTTTTGTAGAAAAGTCAAATTTTTTGTATGAAAACTACCTCCCCGTCAACTCCTCAATCTTATCCCAACTATGACTCATATTAATAAG
>JAGYHI010000026.1 GCA_018457335.1 Candidatus Altimarinota bacterium
AAAGGAAAGACATCATCTGTATCTAAAACTCCATCCCCGTCATCATCCTCATCAATGTCATCAGGGATTCCATCACCATCAAAATCACTTGGTTTGCTATTTGGATCAAGTGGGTCAGTACCGACAGCAGTTTCTACTTCATCACTAAATCCGTCTCCATCATCATCTTCATCGGCATTATTACCGATTCCATCACCATCTGTGTCGAGCCATTCATTTGGATCATTTGGAAAAGCATCATCTGCATTGTCCACACCGTCTCCATCAAGGTCGCTATCACAGAGATTTCCCATTCCGTCCCCGTCCGTGTCGACTTGGTCACTATTTGCTACATTTTTACAGTTGTCAGCATTGTCACCGATTCCATCACCATCAGCATCTTCCCACTCATTTTTGTCAGTTGGGAAAGCATCTTCATCATTATTGTGTCCGTCACCGTCGATGTCTTCATCGTCACTATCTGGTTTACCGTCCCCGTCAAGATCAGCCGGCTTGCTCTCTGGGTCGAGTGGGTCAGTCCCCGCTTTTTTCTCCACTTCATCGCTGTATCCATCCCCATCATCATCGCTATCACAAGCGTCACCTTTTCCGTCGCTGTCCGTGTCGAGTTGATTAGCATTAACAACCAAAGGACAATTGTCAGTCGCATCTAAAACTCCATCTCAGTCAGTGTCGGCTTTCAAAGGATCAGTTCAAGCCGTAGCTTCATCTGCATCAGAAACTCAATCTCAATCTTTATCTTCATCACAAACATCACCTTTTCAATCTTTATCTAAATCTTCTTGTCAACTATTAGAAATAGAAATACAATTATCAGAATTATCTCAAATTTTATCATTATCAGTATCTAACCATTCATTAGAATCAAGAGGAAAAACATCAATATCATTATTATAACCATCTCAATCAATATCAAAATCAAGATAATCATAAATTCAATCTCAATCAGTATCTCTTGGATTATTAGGATCAGAACCAATCTCATCCTTATCTAAAATTCAATTATTGTTATCATCATTATCAAAACTATTTATAGTTCCATCATTATCATTATCCAATATACAATTTTGAGAATTAATTTGTATATTTCTTATTTTTTGCTCATTAAAAGGTCAAGCTGTTGTTGCACTAAATCACCAAAAAACTTTATTAGTTTTAAAAATCTCATTTTGCATATTTTCATTTGTATAAGATGCTATTTTTGTTCAGCTATCAGTTTCAATACTACTTTCTAATGTATTTGTATTTTTATTCCAATTTATAGAGATATGATGATATTTTCCATCTTCTATATTTCATAAGTCAACCGGGGTAGATAAGTCATATTTACTATTATAAAGATTTACTAATTTTTTAATCTGCATATGATCATTTGGTATATCTGAAATATTTTCCTTAGGTAAAATTTGATTTCAATCTTTATCTATATAATTATCAGAATATTCATTAAACCAAGTATCAAATTCTATTCACAATCAATTTTCTATACTATTTGATCAAAGTTGTCATCAAGCACTTCATTTTGCATTTTCTCATCTTGGGTCATTATGAAGAAAAAATATCATTCCATCAGCTCCATCTTTTCATCATAAATACCCATCAAATTCTAAATTAAAATTATAATTTAAATCTAATTTTACAGAATTTTTAGCATTAAATGCTCAATAAAGTGATCCCTTTTGATCTTTTGTTAATCTTACTTCATTATCAGAAAGTTTTTCAGCTTCACCAAATAGTATTAAATCTTTATTTATATTGATATTAAAAGTAGAAGGACATTCTATTTCATCAAGTATTCAATTATTATCACTATCAAGATTTCAATTGGCACTGGCAAAATCTACTGGCACAGTACCGGCAAGCATCGTCACGATACTCGCACCCGCAAGGATTTTCCTCGCGATATTTTTGTATTGGTATTTCATAAAAAGAAAATTAAAAAAATCAAGAAAGAGTTTCATAAAAATACTTTCTTGATTTTGCTTATTGGCCAGATAACAAAAAGAAGGGTATTTTTACACTCTTTATGTCGCCAAACAAATTCTTTTTAAAAAATTTTTTCTTACTGAAAAACAATAATTTAAAGAAGGTAGAGTATTGAAAAATACCCTTCTGCTTACCGTTTTTCAGGTAAAAAGAAAAAACAAGAATTTATTTGGCATAACTATAATAGCACAGTTTTTACAAAAATGCAAAACTTTTTTTAGGAAAATGTTTTGCATTTCTACTTCTTTCTTTATAATAGGGAAAAACTTTAATTTTCCACTATGCTTTTTATCGTCTCTACACCTATCGGTAATCTCGAAGACATCACCTTGCGAGCCATTCGCACGCTCAAAGAAGCGGACTATATCGCGTGTGAAGATACACGCGTGACTGGTAAACTTCTCCAATCCTATGAAATCCCAAATGACGGACGACTCATCTCGTATCACTCGCACTCGGGCACGGCAAAAATCGACAAAATTCTCGCACTCTTGCACGAAGAAAAAAATATCGCACTCGTCTCAGATGCGGGGACGCCGGGGATTTCTGATCCGGGTTTTGCGCTGATTCGTGCTGCGATAGAGCAGGGGATAGAGGTTTGTCCGATTCCTGGACCATCAGCGGTTTTGTCAGCTCTCGTAGCCAGTGGACTCGATACACATCACTTCCTCTATCTCGGATTTCTCCCCCTCAAAAAATGACGCCAAACCCTCCTCCAGTCACTCGCGGATAAAAAACAAACTGTCGTCATCTATGAGAGTGTACATCGTATCGATAAGACTCTTTGAGACCTCGAAAATATATTTTGATCTGAGCATAGGCTTGTCGTCGCACGCGAGATGACCAAAAAATTTGAAGAATTTCGAAGAGGAACTATTGCTGAGGTCCGCGACTATTTTGCGACCAGTGGCGTCAAAAAATGAGAATTTGTGGTAGTGTTTTAAAGAAAACCATAAAAAAATCACTCGACTTGGAGTGATTTTTTGTTTCGAGCAATTTCCCTAGAAATCCCAACTTCCTGCCATACTCGAACTTTGAGTATAGTTGATAACAGTTGTCTCAAAAAAGTTTCCTTTGTCTGCATTTGGGTCTTGAAGTCTTTCGAGGTGTTTGTATGGATTTTTGATGGCATCTGGGTAGATTGGCTTGATACCGAGCATAGCCAGTCGCTCATTTGCGAGCCATTTTGTGTATTCTTCGGTGGTTTTTCCATTGATTCCAGGGATTTTGTTTCCGAGGATATGACTTGACCATTTGACTTCTTGTTCCACAGCTGTTTTCATCATATCGATAATAGTTTGTTCACTGTACATTTTTGGATATTCTTTTTTGATTTCTCGTAGGATATTGACAAAAATCGTCACATGTGTGAGCTCATCTCGTCGGATATATGCGATCATTCGTCCCGTTGCTGGCATTTTCATATTATCCACGAGCGTGTCAAAAAAGGCAAATCCATTGTAAAAATAGATACTTTCCAAAAGGAAATTTGCGATGACGCCGCGGAAAAAGGTCTCATCATTTGGATTGTCGATAAAATCCTGATAGAGTTTTCCGATGTATTCATTTCGCTCGAGGAGGATTTTATTGTCTCGCCAGAAGTAGTAAATCTCGTCGCGCTCCTCAGCCGTCACAACCGTCTCGAGGATAGTCGCGTAGCTTTGAGAGTGGATAGCCTCTTGATAGGCTTGGATAGAGAGGATGAGATTGACCTCAGGACTGGTGATATAGTCGTTAAAATTTGGGAGGTTTACCGTCTGGATAGAGTCAAGAAAGATAAGAAAAGAGAGGACTCACTTGTAGGCTCTTTGCTCGTCTGGCGTCAGTGTCGTACTAAAATCTCTTGCGTCGTCTTTGAGTCCAGAGACTTTTTCTGGTACCCAGAAGTTTCCTATCATGACTTGATAAAGTGATTTTGCCCATTGATATTTTACGGCATTGAGATTGAAAAGTCCGGTTGTGTGTCCTTTTATGATTTTTCGGTGCGAGAGATCGTCGTCTCCGTCTGGATCGAAAATGAGATTTCGAAGCATTTTGTCATATTCTTGTGGAGTCATAACTAAAATTGGTTAGAAATTAGATTGTAAAAATTAAAAATGGAAAATAATTTATCCGCTACAACTGACGCACTCTTCTTTTTCTTTGACTTCACCAGAGAGTGATCGTACGTAGTAGACGGTTTTGATACCTTGCTTCCAGCTTTTCATATAGTATCAGTAGAGCTGAGCTGGACTGACTCGTTCCGGATCTATCATCCATTCAAAACTGATTGATTGATCTATCCATTTGTAGATGACAGAAATCATATCGATGACATCGTTCATATCCATATTGACATATTCTTTGTAGTACCAAAAATTTTCGTTGCTGAGTTTTGGAGCGATTCGTACGGTTGGTGATGCGAGATTGGTCTCGACAAAATATTTTTTATAAATTGGAAGCAGAGCGGCTGTCGTCCCGACGATACCGGCTGTTGAAGTATTTGGTGCTGGGGCACTGTGATATGAGAATCGTACTCCATTTTTTTGCATCGTATCAAAGACGATATTCCAGTCGAGTTTTTTGACTTTTGATTCATTGATAAAGTCTTCTCGTGTGCGTCCGAGGAGGATTCCTTTATCATACTCTGACCCTTTGTAGAGTGGATAGGTTCCGCGTTCTCCGGCGAGTTCAGCCGATGATTTGTAGGTATGGTAGGTGTATTTTTCGAAAAGGGCGTCGACTTTTTCTCGTGCTTCTGGTGAGTCGTAGGCGAGTTTTCGAGTCGCGAGGTATTCAGCGAGTCCGAGGTATCCGATACCGATCGAGCGATATCGTTGACTGGTACGGTCGGCTTCTGCGACTGGGAAACGATTGAGTGTGATGAGATTATCAAGGAGTCGTGTGAGTGTTGGGAAGATTTCCTCGATTTCTTTATCTGTATTGACTTTCGCGATGTTGACTGATGAGAGGACACAAGTGACGAGTTCTCCGGGTTCGTATGAGATGACGACTTTATCTCCATTGTCAATGACTTCTTCGATAAATTTTGTCTCGCTGGTATTTTGACAGATTTCAGTACAGAGCTGAGTTGAGTAGATATTTCCAGCGTGTTTGTTTGGATTGAGTCGATTGATAGTATCTCGATAAAATACATACGGCATTCCAGTTTCGACTGTCGTTTTTAAGAAAGTTTTAAAAAGTTCTTTTGCTTTGGTTGTCTTTTTGAGTTCGAGTCTATCGTCGTTTTCGAGAGTGGTATAAAATTCTCGAAATTCTTCATTAAAAGTATCTTCGAGGCGTTTTCCGTAGACTGTGTAGACTTCGTGTGGATCAAAGAGGGTCCAATCTTCGTTGTTTTCGACACGCTCCATGAATATATCCGGTACAGAAATTGCTGGGAAAATATCAAAAGATTTTGAGCGGATATCGCCAGACTCAGTTTGGAGCTCGAGAAAGTCATAAATATCTCTATGGAAAACATCGAGTGTCACCGAGACAGCACCGAGTCTTTGACCGAGTTGGTTGACGGCGACAGCCGTATCATTGATAACCTTGATCCAAGGGGCAACTCCACCAGCGGCTCATTTATTTCCACGGATAGTAGCTGACTGTGATCGGATGTGTCCAAGGTACATACCGACTCCACCACCATATTTTGAGATTTGAGCGACATTTTCTATGGCATGATAGATACCGCGAAGATCATCAGATACATTGATTTTAAAACAACTTGCCAGTTGATGCCAGTTAGTTCGTGGATTATTGAGGGCTGGGGTTGCAAGTGAGATTTTTCCACTGCTACACGCATCATAGATTTTGAAGGCAAAATCCATTCGATTTTCTTTTTTTTCTGGGATTGCATAAAAAAGTGCCACTGACATATAGAGTTCTTGTGGGAGTTCTCGGATGACTTTGTTTGGATTGAGGAGGTAGCGTTTTGAAAGCGAGAGGATCGTTGTATATCCATATTCGAGGTCTTGTTTTTTTCCTTTTTTCTTGAGGTATTCACCGGCTTTGAGGATGTCTTCTTCACTATAGTATTTCATAAAATCCTTGTAGTAAAGCCCTTCTTCGAGATAAGTTTTAAAAAATT
Source organism: Candidatus Altimarinota bacterium (assembly GCA_018457335.1). The sequence goes on from JAGYHI010000026.1 coordinate 6,062, forward strand.
CGAGGTAAGATTCTGGTGTGTAGATTTCTTTGTGAGTGAGATTTCGGTTTTTGCTTGCTTGTTTGTAGAGATCAAAGAGAGCGAGTCGTCCAGCGATTTTTTCCCAGTAAGTATTCTCGATAGAGACGAGATCTACACAGGCTTTTACGAGGATTTTTGCGATATCTTTTGTATGGATATCTTCCACGATATTTCGTCTGAAAGCATCGACAAATTCTTCAAAATCGCAGTGTTCTTCATAGCCTTTGACGGCAAAATCAAAAAGTTTTGCAATTTTATTGATATCAAAAGTTTCTTTTCGTCCGTCTGATTTAGTTACTTCGAGTTTATTTTTATTAAATTCTCGTACGAGTTTTTTGATTGCTTTTTCTCGTTTTTCATTTTGCTCCGCGCGATAGAGGATGTAGTGTTTTGCAACTTCAAATTTATTTGCCTTTACGAGATTTCGCTCGACGATATCCTGGATATCTTCTACACTTGGAAATCGATCTTTAAAAATATCTTCATAGACATGTTCGATATCTTTGATGATTTGATTTGTGACAGTGGGAATAAATTCTTTATCAGATTCTCATACAGAATTTACTGCATGTAAAATAGCGGTTTCGATACGACTGCGATCAAAGTCCACGAGATCACCATTTCTTTTTCGTACTTGTTTACAAGGCATAGATGAAATTTTTTTTAAGAAAAATAATATAAAAAAACAATATAAGAAGTATTTTTAAAACACTATATATTGTGGTATTATTTATATTCATTATACCACATTTTGTCAAAACTTTTTTCAAAAAAAGCCTTGTATCCGCACAGGTATCAGCGACTTGATTTTTTGTATTTTTTTGGTGTTATTTTTAATGCAAATTTTGGCTTATTGTATATTTTTTGTATTCAAAAAAACTCCCCTGTAAAAGAGAGTTTTTGCTGACTATTTTTCGAGTTTTATTTTTCAAAAAATCCTATCATATGTGGGATTTTTCGAAAATCTGGTTTGCCTTTTGAAAAACCGTACATCGTGTCACCTTGATAGTAAAATCGAGAAGAGCCACCGCCATCGAGTTTTACGATACCTTCTTGTCTGCATCCATATTTTGTAAGTTCTTGGAGAGCTTCTTTTTCGGTGATTTCTTGGGCGACGAGAGAGAGGAGAGTATGACTTGATCCGCGTGCATTTGGATTTTTTGGACAGAGATAAGTGCGTCCGACTCGTGAATTTGAGCGATTTGGTACAGCGAAATCAAATCCTACGATAGCAAATTTTCCAGAGCGTTCACTAAAATTTTTCCAAGAGTAGGGAAGTGTCTTGATATGTCCATTGATAATCGTGAGGATTTTTTTTGTGCGGCCGCGATTGTCGGCTCCGACAGTTTGGATTTCACCGTCAGATTTGAGCCCGAAAGAAAGCATAGTTGGATTTGTATGTCCATTAAAAAATTGCCCGTTGATAAGTGAAGTAAGGTTTTTACTAGTAAAATTTACAAATTCTTTTATATTTTTTCGTTCAAATTCTGGTTCACCGTTGTTGATTTTTTGATTATAACTCACGGCTTTTGGGAGGAGAGATTTGATTTGAGTCTTTCTATCGAGATTGATTTCTTGGACAAAAATCGGACTTTCTTTCGCTTTGTAGATTTTGATATTTCCAGTATTTTTCAGAGTTTTATAACTAAAAGTCCGCACTGATTCCGTGGTACTATCTGTCGGTTTTTTTTGAAGAGAAGGATGTGGCAGTTGTTTTTTTTGAGCGAGTTTTTGTTGGTAGGCAAGATTTTGCTCTCTAGCAGTGTCGAGTGAAAAAGCTCCAAAGGCAAAAATTTCTTGAATCGAAAAAGTAAAAATCATAAATACGACAAGCGCATTAATTCATCGAAAAAAATATTTTAGAATCATAAGAAAAAATTAAGAAATAATATCTTCTGGAAAATAAAGTGTGATAACAAGACCATGTGGAGTGTTATTGTGGAGTTGCATTGTACCATCATGAAGTGTCATAATTCTATCAACAATTGAGAGCCCGATGCCCATAGAAGTTGGATTTGCATCGTCGTGCTGACGGTCCATAGTTCCTTTAAAAAATTTTTTACGAGCAAATTCGATTTTATCTTCTGGAATTCCGACGCCATCATCACAAAAAACAAGATAGGTTTTTTTGTTTCGGATTTGATAGTCTATTTGGAGCGTAGATTTATCACCAGCATATTTTATAAAATTTGAAAAAATATTATGCAAAATTTGTCGATATTGATTTTCATCAGCAAAGATTGTATGATTTGAGGTAAAAGAATGCTTGATTCTACTGGATGTTTTTTGAAGTTGTGGAAAGTATTGACTGATTATTTCATTTGTAATTTTTGTGATGTGTAGTTTTCGTTTTTTTGTATTTCCAGTTTGTTCATTGATAAGAGATTCATAATTCATAATACCGTCTGTAATCGTAATAAGACGGGTAATTTCTTTTTGGAGGAGTCAAAGATTTTCATCGTCAAGCTCCATAACCCCATCTTGAATAGCTTCAAGATAACACTTGACTGAAGTAATGGGGGTACGAATTTCATGAGAGAGATCCGCGAGAAAATGTGAGCGGATTTTTTCTTGAGCATTGAGACTTGTTTGGAGTTTATTGAGAGCGTTTATAAGTGGGCGAAATTCATCATTTTTTTTGTAATTGATTTTACTATTTTCTGGATTTTGTATGATTTCTTGGAGCTGATCAATAATCAAATGTATAGGAGAAAATAAATGCCGAATCCAAAGAAAATAAAATAAAAATACTATCAAAAACCATATAGCATTGAGAATGAGTACATCATATAAAATCTTTTTGAAAAGTTGACCTTCTGGAGAATCGATTTCAAAGCTAAAAGGGTGCGAGAGGATGTGTACAAGTGCATTGTATGAATTTGTTTTTTGTGGTTGCGTTGATTTAGATACGAGAGCAAAAGCATTTCAAGTTGGTTGCGTATTTTTATCTGTGATATAGAGTTCAGGATTTTGAGCCAGACTTTCAAGGGATTTTGAAATCGAATTGAGTTCTTGGAGAGTTTCATCGTATTTTTCTTGTTCATTTTCAGTGGTTTTACTTGCTGAGAGTATAGTTGAGAGTTTATCAGGATTGAGATTTGTTTTTTGATTGTTTTCTTCTTGGATTTTGATATATGGAGGTAGGTGCTTATCTATAGATTTTTTGAGCCCAAAAAGATTGACGCCAATGGTTAACATCAAAATAATCGCAGTAATAATCGGAATCCGAAGTGAAAATTTCATCGTGAAAAAATATATTTTTTGCATCGTACTGATTTTTTTATTTTTTTCAAGGTTTTAATGTGAATTTTGTGCGAAGTTTTCAAAAAAAGTTTTGCTTTTTTCGCAAAAAGTGGTATACTCTTTGTAAGAGTTCGCAAGAACTCCAAAATATGTCTCACATATTTAAGGGTTTAAAATAAAACCCCAACTTAAAAAAAGAAGACCGTGCCTGGTCTTCTTTTTTTAATGCCTTACATTTTACTATAAATGTAGGCTTTGACATATATGCACCAATGAGAAAGTGCATATACAACATATATTATGTCTCACATAATATAAAAAGGGTAAAGAAATAAATTACCCCAACACCTCAGTGAAGTGCTGAGGCGAAAGAATTATAAAGTTTTTTCAGGAAAATCAAAAAATCTTTTTACTTTTTTGATAAAGTTTGATATAATGAAATTACACTTTATTCTTAATTTTTATTTTTATGGATCCACTTTTTATCGTAGGGATACTCGTAGGAGTTTTCGGACTTGGTTTTATTGTGGTTTACAATATCATTATCAGTGCAAAAAATAGCGTCGAAGAATCAGCATCAGCGATTGAGACGGTTTTTCAAAATCGCCATGATTTGATTCCAAATCTTGTAGAAGTTGTCAAAAAATACAGCGAACACGAAAAATCACTCCTTGAAAATATCACAAAACTTCGCTCGTCAGCGATGAGCGGTCAAGAAATCACGCCCGAAAAACTCTCAAATGAAAATCAAATTTCTGGTACGCTCAAATCTATTTTTGCTCTTGGAGAAAATTATCCTGACCTCAAGGCAAATGAAAATTTTATCAATTTGCAAAATGAATGGTCAAATATCGAGGATAATATGCAAGCGGCTCGTCGCGCCTACAATGCCGCTGTCAAACTCCTCAATAATAAAAAACAAATGTTTCCTTCAAATATCGTCGCTGGTATGATGACTCTCAAAGATTATCCACTTTTTGAAGCAGACAAAGAAGCAAAAAACTCACTTGATGCGAAAAATTTATTTGCGAAATAGACATTTTGTCATTCTGAACTTAATTCAGAATCTTCTTCTTTTTCTCAAAATTTCACACTACAACTCCTGTACTTTTGTAGCCAAAAGTACCAAAACCTTTGGTGGTGAAAAAACTCGCTCGCTAATACGCTCATCTTTTAATAACAGATTTTCATCTGACTCAGACAGTTTTCTCACCTCTCGTGCCCTGCGGGTGCAAATCCCCAACAAACCGATTTTCTTTTTAAAAAAATTGAAACAAAAAATAGATAATATTTAAACTCCTTTATGCAAAAACTCGATTTTTCATCATTGCGTACTCAGTATTCCTTGCTTACTGATGAGGATGTAGGATTTTTGAATCAATTTTTTAATACGCCAGAAACGCAAACTATTTTGAAAGAGACGGAAAAAACTCGGAAAAAATACATTATTGTTACACCGATTTTTGTGATATGTTCTTTATTGGCGATGTATGGATTGTATTATTTTCTTCCAAATGCTATTATATCTGTGATTATTTTTGCTGGTTTTGCAATTTTTGGTTTGTTTCATATCTTCAAAGATAGCATCACTACACAAGTCAAAGATCGTGTACTCGCAAGAATGATGAAAGAAATTTCTGAGAAGATTTCTTATCGTGAAAATGCGACTTACTTCAAGGATTCAATCCAGCAAATTATCTCTGAGACAAAACTTCTGAAATCCTATGATAGACTTGATTTTATGGAGGATAGTGTGGAAATAATTGATGATACAACGGGCATCACGATTACGGGAGTGGAGGTGAAAACATCAAATAAGCATACAGATAGTAAGGGGCGTACGACTTATACGACAAATAATCATTGTTATTTGATGAAAATTAAATTTCACAATCCAAAATATACAATCAAAAATGCGATTACTCTTTTTCCAGAAAAAAGTATATTTCAATGAATATTTGCTACAGGTTTGACGATTGTATTTTTTATACTTTTTCTTGGTATGTTTTGGACGTTTAGAAAGGAAATGGGTGATGCTTTTTATATATATTTCTCTCTAATAATGGTCGTATTTTGAAGTACGGGAATTTTTACGATTTATACTTGGTTTAAAAATAAAAAACGACTCGTCCGTCTCGAAAATGCTGATTTTGAAAAAAAATTTGAAGTGTATTGTGACGACCAAATCGAATCGCGAAAAGTTCTCACGCCGGATTTTATGTATCGTATTTATGATTATACCAATAAAATCGATAAAAATCGAAAATATTCACTCTATTTCAAGGATGATTATATTTATATAAAATTTGATGTGTCGTCTGATTTCTTAGAAATTTCAGCCTTCAAGTCTCTACTCAAAAACCTTACTCAGTATGTCGAATTTTATCTCGAAATGAAAAATATTTCTGCCCTCGCTGATGATTTAAAACTCGGATTTTATGATAAGAATTTCTCGAGAAAGCAAGTGATAAAATAAAACTTTTTCATAAAAAATCTCTCACAGTTTATGTGGGAGATTTTTTCGAATTACCAAGTAAAACTATTTAACTTCTTTAAAAGGAATGAATTTCATGGTTTCAAACATTCTTTTATATTTTGGATTAGTTTTATCAAGGAAAAATCCAGTGTATCCACCGTCGTGATAAAAGACGATATAGGATTTTCTATATATTTCATCTTTAAACAAATCGACGATTAAGAGATTTCTATTTTTTTGATAGTCGACAAAATAATTGTCATCATCTTCGTAGATAAAATTTGAATAAAAGGCATTTTTTGTGTGACCGTCGTGCGTGAAAGTTTCCATGACATCAAGGTCTTCGATTTTTTTCGAATCAAAATCTACTTCTTTATCGCTAAAGGCCCCTTCATATTTAAAATCTGTCTCTTCCCAAGTACCAGCCATAGGAGCAAGTTCTTTAAATTTTTTTGATATACAAGCCGAAAACCCAGCATATCCTGAGGTGACAAGTTTTTCATCTTCGCGACATTTTTGTGGGGCGCTCTGGAAGTTATACGGCATTTCATTTTTTGCGATTTCTCGGATTTTGATAGCGGTATTTGGCACGAAAGTGCTGGTGTGTGATTTTTCTTCCGTCCCTGGTTTCCAGTTTGGTACTGGTGTCTGTATCCAGTCTTCTACGATGATATCTCCGTTTTTGTAGAGGATAATCGGCGTATCTCCCATAAAAGAATGTGGATTTGCAATCGCAGTTTTTGGCATTGGGATTTTTGAAGTTTTTCGTGCGAGTTCGCTGTATTTTTTTGAGATTTC
>JAGYHI010000027.1 GCA_018457335.1 Candidatus Altimarinota bacterium
CGCTTTACGCTTCATCTTTTAATAACTGATTTTCATCATCGCTCATCGATTTTTTCACTCTTTATTTATTTTTAAAGGTAAAAAATCTCTTGGCAGTATTTGCCCCTCTTGTACCCTGCGGATGTAAACCCCATTTTGTACAGTTTTTCGTTTTAGAAAAAACCACCAAATAGAATATTTGGTGGTTTTTAGTTTGCATATTTTCTACAAATTTGACCCATTTATTTTTTTGAAAAAATTGGTTTAAAAAAGAATATTTTATTTTTTTCAATCTCCTGAATCCCTTTTTTCAACATTGTAATTTTATCATCAAAATCCTTCAAACATTCTTCTGGCGCCTTAGAGGATTTCACACATTCTTGATATAATTCTTTCGTCAATTCTAATTGTCTTATTTCTATTTCTCTTTCGTCAATCTGAGATTGCATTGTACTGTCATTTGAATGAATACAGAAAATTGCAAAGACAAGGGAAAAAATAGTAATCTTTATAAAAAATTTTAATATTTTCATATACTGAAATATATAAAATTATACTTGCCTATAATATATAAAAAATCCAAAATTTGTCAAAAATTATCTCTTGATTTCCTCGAAAAATTTCTTATACTTTCTACTAAATTTAATTCATACAAAATGAAACAACAAATCGTCCACATCCACGGCGGAAGTGCTTTTGATAGCCATAAACAATATCTCCATACTCTCAAAAATTTCATCGAATTTTCACCAGAGAAAAAAGAAGAGAGAAAGAAGTGGAAAAATCGCTATGAAGAATTTCTTGGAGAAGAAAAATATCAAATCCTGCGGCCAAGCTTCCCGTGTAGCGACAATGCTAAATACAATGAATGGAAAATTTACTTTGAAAAAGTGATTCCATTTTTGGATGAAAATGTGATTTTTGTCGGACACTCACTTGGGGGGATTTTTATCACAAAATACCTCAGCGAAAATATTTTACCGAAAAAAATAGCCCAACTTCATCTCGTCTCACCAGTATACGATCATACGAGTGAAATCGAGCAACTCGGCGATTTTTGGCTTGTAGACGGCTGGGAAAACTCTATTGCGAAAAATAGCATTAAGGAAATTTTCATTTATCACTCGACTGACGACACAATTTGTCCTATCACAGAAAGCGAAAAATATCACGAAAAACTCCCAAATTCTAAATTGCAAATTTTTGCAGATAGATTTCATTTTATTTGAGAGGACTTTCCGGAGTTGTTTGAGAATATTAGAAATTAAGTAGGTGAGTATAACCAATGACAGTTATTAACGCGAAATATACAATTATAATCCTCAAAGAAATATTTTCATCTTGATTTGGGAATACTTTCATGGTTTTATTCCAAAAACTCATTGTAATTAAAAACATTGATGCTCATAAGACAATTATTCCTGCCTGATCTCAAAAATCATAGAATCAAAAGGCTAATTTTGGGAGTAAAATTGATACTCTCCCCACCATATACAGAATTCCTGTATATAAAACAAATTCTATAATCAACTCAAAAATATTTCCTATTCAACTTTGTGATTTTTGTTTTTTCGGTATATTCTCTTTTTTTTCTTGCTCCTTGATAAACTTTTGAAGTTTTAAATCATTTTTATCTTGCAAATATCAATAAGAAAAGAAAAATATTTTAAACACATAAAGAATAAAAAATATAAATGGTGCGATAAAAATAAAAGAAAAAATAGTAAAAATAAAAATATCTTTTTCTCCAGTATATTTCTCAAAAGTAAGATAGCAAATTAATAAGCAAATCCCAAAAGATACATATTGAAAACCAAGATAGAGAAAATTTTTCATGGTTTTTTTGTGCTCTTGCACGGATTTATATCGAACCATATTGTCATATTCAAGGTAAAAATCAAGGATTTTGCCAGTTTCTTCTATGGAAATATCTTTTCTCATTCGAGCAAGAAGAAAAAAGAAAATATTTTGCTTAATGAGAGATATATTTTGTGGTATTTTTGAAATTCTTTTAAAAAAATTATGCTTACCACCTTCTATATATAAGGAAAATATACCGAAAAAAATAAAAACACCTATTGTGAGAATCCCGTCCGAAATATTAAAATTCACCAAAAAAGAAATAATAAAATACAATATTCATCAAAATATAACAATCAATGCATAAAAGCCCAATTTTACAAACTGCATTTGCCCGTAGATTTTTTTCGCGAGTTGTGAGTATTCTTTTTCTTTTTCGGTTTTCTGAAAAAAGGTATTTACCATATCGAGAGCGATGAGATTGACATTTTTTCCAAAAATTTCATTTATCGTCTTTGAAAAGAGGAGATAGACAAACATGCAAAGCAAAATACTCATAAAATAGCCTTCATTTACAGAAAACCCAAGTATCTTATAAAAATCAAAAAGATAGATTTCTTGCAAAAAATTGATAAAAGAAAAGGCTCCAACCAGTGCAGCAAGCGAAAATACGATGGAAAGAAAAATGTAATACATAACCAAAAAAATATGCTATATTTCCAGTATAGCATATTTTATAAAAAAATTCAAGATTTTATCGCACGATTTCGACATTTTTTATATCTCGCATTCCGCCGAGATTTTGGATATTTTTGTAGCCAGCTTTTTTGAGGATTTCGAGGGCAATATCTGCTCGTCGTCCGCTTCGACAGTAGAGTGCAACATTTGTATTTTTTGGGATTTTTTCAAAATTTCCTGCTTGGATTTCGCCGAGTGGCACATGAATCGCCCCTTTGATATGTCCAGCGTCCCACTCAGAATCTTCACGCACATCAACATAGACAAGAGTATTTTTTGTTTGATTTTGAGATTGCATATTTTGTGGGTTATTATTTGAATTTTCTGTTTTAGAAGCACAAGAAAAAAGCAGTGAAAGAGAAAGTAAAGCGACAAGATATTTCATGGAGTGAAAATTAATTTTTTTAAATTGTAAGCATTTTGAGAGAGAAAGCAAACAAAAAATTGAATTTTTTTAAGAAATGTATATAATTTTTGCAAATCATAATTTCTTAACTATGAAACTTATCATCAAATTTTTACTCACAGCCGTCGGTATTTACTGTCTGGGTAAATTCGCACCAGAATACACAGACCTTATAAAAATCTCCTTCCCATGAGATCTCCACTCGCAGGAGTTTTATAAATCCCTTCTGACTTTTACCGTCATTCTCGCACTTGTAAATACTTTTATCGGAACAGTCGTGCGATTTATTACTTTTCCGATTCGACTTTTGACACTCGGGCTTTTTAATTTCGTCATCATCGCTGCAATGGCATATTTGACGACACAAATTTATGACGGAATTCATCTTCAAGGTCCGCTTACTTATCTTGCTGTCGGATTGATTCCTGTCATGATAAATCTCATCCTTGGAAAATAAAATTGCATTTTCTAAAAAAATCAATATACTAGCATTGTTTTATTTCTTAAAATTCTCTCTTTATGGATAAATTTTCACTTTCTAAATTTACAGACCAAGCTACCTGGATGGGAATCTGGGACACTGTTTCGCCTTGGCTTTTTGGTCTTCTTCTTATCATTGTCGTCTACATTGTCGCAAAAATGATACGAAAACTTCTCGTAAAAGTTTTATCAAAACTTAAAATCGATGAAAAAGCTACAAAACTCCTTTCTGGAAAAGGAAAAATGAGCCTTGTAGACCCAATCAGCACAGTAGTATACTACCTCATCTGGCTTCTTGCTCTCCCTACTATCCTCGAAAAGTTTAGCCTTTCTTCATTGGCAGTATCTATCAATAAACTTATCAGTGATGTACTCAGCTTTATACCAAATCTTGTATCAGCAGTTCTTGTTTTTGCTATTTTCTACTTCATTGCAAATGCAGTAAAAGTCGTCATCGAAAAAGTACTCGAAGGACTTGATATCAAAAACTGGCTCGATAAAGTTGGACTCAAAGGTCTTACTGAGAAAGTAGATCCAGTAAAACTCCTTGCTAATATTGCTTTCTTTATTATCATTTTGACAGCAGTCAATCAATCACTTCGAATCCTCAATCTTCCAGTTCTTTCAAATATCGTAGATACAGTACTTGCAATCTCTGGAAATGTACTCTTCGGAAGTGTCATCATTGCAATCGGTGTATGGGTAGCAAGCTTTGTAGCAAAACTCATCACTGAACACGGTGGACAAAAAAATCTCGCTCTCCTTGCTAAATACGCTATTATTGCTCTTATTGGTATCAGTGGTATCGAGCAAATGGGGCTTCAAACTGCTATCATTACTGATGTAGTTCGAATGTTTATCGCAGCTCTTGCTCTCGGTTTTGCTATTGCTATGGGACTTGGAGCCAAAGAATCTATCGGAACATTAGTCTCAGATATTATTAAAAAATTTAAATAATTTTTTATAATAGATTTTAATAAACCCTTTCTTAAAATGAAAGGGTTTATTTTTTTGTGAGTTCTTCTCAATATTTTTGAAGGAAAACATCAATATCTTTTCGTACTTCTTGCAAATTAGTATCACCCAATTCTTTCAAAGATACCTCCAATTCCTGTCAAATCTTCAAAAAAGATATATGTCTCCATGGTTTATGAAGCGATCTCATAAAAAAAATTGACTTAGGACTTTGATCAAAATCTATTTGCCGTTTAGGTTTTTCTGCTGGATTCCACTCCACTCAATAGATACAGCCTTTTATCAAAACCACATTTCCATATTCATCAATAGTATCTTTAAGTGCTAAAAATGTCGGCTCTCATACATCTTTTGTAAAACCGACCAACTCATCTTGAAAATAATATGTTTTCAAAATATTGCAAATATTTCACTGTAGAATTTCATAAAAATAAGGATCAGCTTGAGGACAACCCATAAAATCAATACCTTGATACATTTCTAAATTGAGATATTTTTGGTTAATTTGGGTGGGATTTTCATATTTTTTATTTATCACAAAATCATGTACAGTTGCAAAAAAGAGCCCCTCTTCTTTTAAAAGCCCTTCCTTTGCGCAGGCTTGATTGAGCAATAAAAATTCTGGATTTTCTATATGTTGTAAAAAATCATCCAAGGAATCAAAAGAAGAAAGATACACGGAAAGATTCTCGGGAATAGCATCACTAAGGAGTCTCTGTAGTTTTCAAGATTTTTCACTCGCTTTCCAGTTTTCATAAAGTTTTGCAGTCGGACAATATTTCTGTGCAATCTGAAAAAAATTAAGTATATATTTTTCTGTAATTCCTACAAATTTTCTACCAAGGATTTTATCGAGATTTTTATGAGTCATTTCAATCAGCTGAGAAGTAGAATGAATCTGATATATTTTTGCGAGATATGAAGCAATCTCGAAAAGTCACCACATTTTTTCAAGTTCATAATAATCATCAATCATTAATTGTGGATTTTCTTTCAAAAGCTTTATCATTAAAACACTTTCTTCATTTTGAGTTTTATGTACCAATGGGAGAATATTGTATGTATCCCTCTGTTTTAGTCGAGAAAAAACAAATTGAAAATCCTCAAAATTCATATTTCATAAAATTTCATTCACTCCAATCTTAATATTATAGTTTCGTAAAAATTTGGAAATTTTCTTGTTTTCCTCAAAACTATTTCCTTCAATTGTTTCTTCTGCATCAAATAAAACAGTGACAGAATCATGAAAAAAATTGCGCACATCATGTGTTTTATTTTTTACAGTCTTCAAAATGCTTTGTATATTTTCAAAAATTTCCATATTTTCAAAAAAAATTATACTCTTTTTAGCTGCTTGTGAATCTCGTGAATCGCACTCGGAATCACTGCGAGTCCGATGACATAAATCCAATTTTCTGATGAAAGATAAGAAAGATGGAAAATATCATGAAGTGCTGGCACACTGACAAGTAAAATCTGCAAAACTACCCCAAGAACAACAGATCCAACGAGAAATTTATTTTTGAAAATGCCACTCTCGACGAAAGAAAGCGTCGTACTACGAATAGAAAAAGTGAAAAACATTTGTGTAAATACAAGTGTTATAAAAGCAAAAGTCCGTGCTTGAGTTGTGATCTCTGCTGGGATATTTTCTGCGAAAGGCGAGTAGCCAGCGATATAGTGTCCGTACCAAAAAGCAACAATCGTCATAAGTCCCATCAAGAATCCATATACAATAATCCGCAAACCTGCTCCACCAGCAAAAAAACTTTCTTTGGCAGGACGTGGTTTTTTCTTCATGACAGCGCTCGATCCGTTGTCCATACCGAGTGCAATGGCCGGAAGTGAATCCGTCAAAAGATTGATCCAGAGGAGTTGGATTGCGAGTAGGGGAGTCTCCCACCCGATAAAAATCACTACAAACATTGCCACAACTTCCCCAAAATTACAGGCAAGAAGGAAGACAATCGTTTTTTTGATATTATTAAAGATATTTCGTCCTTGCTCGACGGCAGTGATAATCGTCGCGAAATTGTCATCAGTCAAAATCATATCTGAGGCTCACTTAGCGACATCAGTCCCAGTAATTCCCATCGCAACACCGATATCAGCGCCACGAAGCGACGGTGCATCATTGACACCATCACCCGTCATCGAGACGATATGTCCTGCTTTTTTGAGGGCTTTTACGATGCGGATTTTGTGCTCTGGCGACACTCGAGCAAAGATGCGATAATGTTCGATATTTTTACAAAAATCAATTTCATTCATCGCGTCGATTTCTTCGCCGGTGATGACAGCATCAACATCATCTGTGATGCCGAGCTCTTTCGCGATCGCAAAGGCTGTATTTTTATAATCACCCGTGATCATAATCGGGGTAATGCCTGCTTCTTTTGCGGTGCGAATCGAGATTTTGACCTCTTCTCGTGGCGGATCAATCATACCGACAAGCCCCACAAAGATAAGATTATCTTCAAAGTTTTCACTTTTGAGATTTTTGTCAGCTTTTTTGTAGGCAAAACCAAGGGTCCGCAAGGCTTTGTTTGACATTCTCTGCATTTGCAAGAGGATTTCTTTTTTGTCTTTTTCGGTGATTTCTCGGACGCTGTCATTGATTTTGATATGCGTACAGATTTCGAGCAGTTGGTCGATGGCTCCTTTTGTGTAGAGGGTAATATTTTCACCTTCTTTTACGAGGGTAGACATCATCTTTCGATCACTATCAAAAGGAATTTCATCGAGTCTTTCAGTTTTTTCTGATAACTTTGCTCGGTCAACTCCGACTTCATCAGCGAGATAAAGAAGTGCCACTTCTGTCGGATCACCCGTCACTTTTCCGTCTTCGTAGGTCGCGTCCGATGAGAGTACCATACCTTTTGCGAGCATTTTTTCTTGTGGAGTGATTTTCATCTCTGGCGAGATTTTTTTGGTCATATTTGATGTCCACATTTCGACGACGGTCATTTTATTTTGTGTCAGCGTCCCCGTCTTGTCGCTACAAATAATATCAACCGACCCGAGCGTCTCGACAGCAGGAAGTTTTTTGATGATGGCATTTTTCTTGGACATACCACTGACACCGATCGAGAGTACGACTGCTACGATAGCCGCGAGCCCCTCTGGGATACTGGCTACCGCGAGAGAAACGGAGACCAGAAACATCTCAGTGGCTGGTCGCCCCTGCAAAATCCCAATCGCAAACATAATCACACAGATAAAAATTGCGATTTTCCCGAGGGTTTTACCGAGCATTTGGAGTTTTATTTCGAGTGGAGTTTTTTCTTCTTCGCCGTCGTCAAGGAGTTTTGCGATTTTTCCGATTTCTGTATGTTTTCCAGTTGCCACGACGATAGCCTCACCACGACCAGCCGTAATAATAGTCGACATATACGCCATATTTTTTCGGTCACCAACGCCCATATCTTCTCGCGCGACAAAATCCGCATCTTTATTGACGGGGAGCGACTCACCCGTGAGAGCCGATTCTTCGATCTGCAAATCCGCCGTCTCTATAAGTCGCAAATCTGCTGGTATCACACGCCCAGCATCGAGTATCACGACATCACCGACGACGATTTCACTCGCGTCAATCTCCATCGCAACGCCATCACGACGCACCAGCGTCCGCGGTGACGAGAGTTTTCGCAGCGCATCAATTGCTTTGCCAGCCTTGTATTCCTGGACGACACCGAGAAGAGCATTAACCAAAATTACACACAAGATAATCACCGAATCAATATACTCACCCATAAATCCCGTAATTAGCACGGCAGAAAAGAGAATATAAATCAGCCAATCATTGAGCTGAGACAAGAAAAGCTCAAAAAGAGATTTTTTCTTGTGTTTTGGGAGGGTATTTTTCCCGTAGTTTTCTAGATTTTCTTGGACTTGTGCTTTTGTGAGCCCATTTTCGATATCCAGCGAAAAATGTTTTGTAATATTTTCAAGTTTTTCGGTAGTAAAATTCATAAATTTGTGATAAAAAATAAAATCTCTCTTATTGTAGCATATTTTTTTGATAAATGCAAGAGGAAAGGAGAGATTTTTTAAAGATGTTATTTTTGCTATTTTGATAAATTTTCATATACCACTTTCGCCTCAGCACTTTTCTGAGGTGTTGAGGAATATTTTTTATTTCTTAACGGTTTTGCGTATATGGAAATATTTTTCCATATAGTGATGACAGTGTACTATCTGCATCACTATTTTAAAGCCTGCATCTGTGATAAGATGTAGCAAAAAGAGGCTCGGGGGAGCCTCTTTTTTTGTTGAGGAATTTTTATTTTCCTAACGATTTGCATTTTGGAGCTCTTTCGAACTCTTACAAAGAGTATATCATATTTTTGGAAAAAAGCAAATGTTTTTGATATTTTGAAGATTTTTTATATACTAAACTAGCCTCGATATCTTTCGGGGTATCGGGGTTATTTATTTTTTAACCTCTGTCATATTATGTATATAGTGATATATACGGTATATACACTGTTTCACTGGTATATATACACAAAGGCTTACATTTGTAGTAAAATGTAGAGTCACAAAAAAAAGAAGACCATGGGACGGTCTTCTTTTTTATCGAGGTTATTTAACCCTCTGTGCATATTTTGGAGTTCTTGCGAACTCTTACAAAGAGTATATCATATTTTCGGGAAAAAGCAAATGTTTTTTCAGATCCCCTAGTACACCCTCTGAGACACAAGAGGGAAATGTCCGAAGGATAGGGGGATTTTTTTAGGTAATATTTTCTCGAAGATAATCCCTTTGTCTCACTATCGCTCGACATTTCCCTTATTAAGGGAAACCTTTTAGAGGAATTTGTTTATTGATTGGATTCCCACATGCGCGGAAATGACATACTCCCTCTGTCATCGCGAGCGACTAAAAGGAGCGTGGCGATCTCAAAGTCCATAGTCAGAGATTGCTTCGCTGACGCTCGCGGGTGACGACTTTTTGAGAGATTGCCACAGCTTCGCCTCGCAATGACAGTTTCTATTTTTCTGAAAAAATCCCCCCTTAGTCCCCCCTCACAGGGGGAAATAGAGAGGTGGAAATCCCCCCTCACAGGGGGAAAGAGAGAGGTGGAAATCCCCCCTCACAGGGGGAAATTTTAGTTTTTCTCATTGAAGGCTCCCCATTCTGTCATTCCCCAATCAAGTTGAGGACAGGCTCTGAACTTGTTTCAGGATCTCGTGCAGTACTATGGAACACTTTCAAAAAATGACTTTTCCTCTTTTGGCTGGATTCCGTGTCGGAGCACGGAATGACATATGCTGCTTTATATGTCTCCAAGATGTCATCCTCGGGCTTGACCCGGGGATCTAGTTTGGAATTTTCACTTGGGTACGTTTTCCCACCCAGATTCCCGCCTGTGCGGGAATGACAGTTTCTATTTTTCCGAAAAAAATCCCCCCTTAGTCCCCCCTCACAGGGGGAAATTTTAATTTCCCACTTTCCTTATAAAATACACAAAAACCGTACAAAAATAAATCCCACCACAATAAATAATAAAATAGTCAAGTCGAAATATTTGCATAAAAAGAAAAATTATGATACGCTATATTTGTAACCTTTAAGAAACTTTTTTGCTAACAAGTCTTTCGTCATCGCGAAGGAGTGAGGAACGAACGACTGTGGCGATCTCTCTAGTCAGAGATTGCTTCGTCGCTGTCGCTTCTCGAAATGACGAAAATGTCGATTCTCGCAATGACGAGTTTTCCAAGAAAATTTCTCAAAAGTTCCATGTTGTAATTTTATTTTTTTAACCAATACAAATATGAAAAATTACACTTCTACTTTGCAAACTTTCGCAATCTCAGAGAGAGAGAGAGAGAGAGAGAGAGAGAGAGAGAGAGAGAGAGAGAGAGCGTAGTACGCTTGGTACATCTCGATGCGAAATAACCACTGTTGACTCGCAGAAAAAGTCAGCAGGATTTTGAATTTTTAATTTTTTTAATCATAATACAAATATGAATACAAATAGAAAGTCTCCAATATGGGGCAAAAAACTCCTTGCGGGAGTACAAATCGTCGCGATAATGACGACACTGACGCCAGTTGGTGGAATGCTTGGTGGAAGCGTCAATCCGCTGAATAGCGTCATCAGTGTAAGCGCAGAAGTCAACTACAATCAATATACACAAGATGACTTCACCTATGCAGATGGAGCAAAAACCATCGTAACAGGTTTTTCTCAATCTGGAACTAATAAAGCCAATGACCCAAGTGGAAAAGATATCCGCTTCCCAGATAATGTAAGAATCATAGCGGAGCGCGCTTTTGAAAATGCACGACTTACAAATGTCGATCTCAATCAAATCACTGAGGTCAGAGAAAGAGGTTTTGCAAATAACTCCATCATAGAACTCAAAAATACAGACAATCTCGTCACAGTCTGAAGAGAAGCTTTTAAGGTAAATAAAATCTCGGGTACCCTATCACTTGCAAATATCGTCAACCTCGAACCCTATGCTTTTGCAAGCAATGATATCTCAGGGGAACTCAGTCTCCCAAATGCAACCATTATCAAAAAAGGCGTTTTTAGTAGTAATAAAATCACAAGCGTCAATCTCCCAGAAGTCGTGACGATTGAGGAAGTTGCTTTTCAGGAAAATGATATCCAAGAACTGCACCTCCCAAAAGTAGAAGTAATCTGAGATGGATTTACTTGAGATGGAAATTGAGCTTTTTTTGCAAATGGAAGCATCACTACTATCGATCTCCCAAAAGCCAGAATTATCGGAGCAAGGACTTTTGGGGGATGCCCTCAGAAAAAAACTACCATAAATCTGCCAGAGGCTGAAATAATTTGAGAGGCTGCTTTTAAGGGCTGTCAAATCTCTGGAGAAATCACTCTTCCAAAAGTAAAAACGATTCGGGGATGTGCTTTTATGGAAAATAAAATCCAAAAAGTCAATTTACCTGACGATATACAATCAATTTGAGACTACGCTTTTCATAATAACCACATAAATGATCTGACGAATTTTCCAGAAAATTTTAAAAATAGTGATGTCCTCGGTCGTCAAACTATCATTGTAAAACCTCCATATCCGGAGTTTGAAGCTGATCCATACAACATCAAAATCGATGAAGCGACACAAGTATTTCTCTCTGATGAATTTCCAGACTATCTAAGCTATAACACAGAAGCAAATACCTATCTTTTTAATACAGAATATTTTATTGAACATCCATTTGATGTTTTAACATCATCTATTCAAGATTCACGAGTGAATTATAAATACGAATTTTACCCTCCAACTCCGAGTACACCAGTCATCGCTCCAGTCAAAAACTCAGATGAAAATATCAAAATCAATGTCGTCGACGACCGAGAAAATGTCCGAAAACTCGAAGTACATCTAGGAGAGTGAACAGAGACATGTAATTTTGATTTAATAAAATGATATGTATGTAATACAGTTTATGAAGATGAAAATACTTTTATACTCACTCGAGATACAGCCGATGGACCATTTATGCTCGATGGCAAAGAAGTGGTAGTCGAAGATGGAAAATATGTCATACCAATTCCAGAAGGAAAATTGTATAATGGTGGAAAAATTAATGCTACGGTCACAAATAATATTAATATTCCATCAGGCACAACTACAATCAGTATCCACGAAGTCTATCTCTACACTGCTACAAAATCAGGGACACGATCTCAGGATTTTAAAAGAGAGTGTGAGGATCAATTTGAAGGATCTACCGAGACCTATACAACTCCTGAAATCACTGTAGAGCGAAAAGCTGAAACGCAAGAAGAAGCTGACCAAAAAGCTCAAACCGAGCTCGATAAACAGCTTCAAAACAATATCGATGTCTACGGACAAACCCATGCAAATGCAAACGGAACTTGTACGCAAGTCGAGTGGACCGAAGATAGTTTTTATATAGAAAGTATACTCGTCCAAAAAGATGATTGTGAATCCGAAAAAGTCGGACAAGATGTCGTAGTGACTTCACTCAAATTTGCAACTGCTACTGGATCAAGTCATGAAAATGCAAGACAAAATGCTACAGAAAAAGCAAAACAACTCGTCGAAGCAGATCTCGAACAGCACAAACAA